>JBDUAM010000086.1:0-21159 GCA_040004655.1 Chthonomonadales bacterium
CATTTTGATCCTGTCTGCGTAGATGCATTCCTCCGGGTGATCGACAAAACGGTCGAAGAGATGGCCCGAAACGGAGAAGGTCCGCTTACGCTTAAGGCAAAACCTCCAACCGCAAAGGGTAGCCGAGCAGAACAGGCAGCGCTTCATATCCAAAGGGCAAGTTCAGAAATCTGGGCACTCTACGAGGTCGCACAGACTACTTCCTGCTCCCTTGGGCTACAGGAAACCCTCGAAATCCTGGCCCGCAAATTGCAGGCTATTTTCCCGGGTTCATCCTGCCTGTTTATGTTGAAGGACGAAGAAACGGATTTGCTAAAAGTTCGCGCGGCAGTTGGGGTCAATCAGGAATTCCTCGTGGGTAGCCGAACAGTTACGTCAGCATCATGCTCAGAAGAAGTTTGTCGACGCGGAATAACCTACCTCGGCGATTACGATCAAGATGATTTGATGCTAAACAGTGTCCAGGCAACGGAATGGGTTCCACTGAGGACCTGTATGATAGTGCCTATCAAGTATCAGGGCGAACAACTCGGCACAATAAACGTATATCACCCATCAGAAGTTGCCTTTAGCGTTCAGGACCGTCTACTCTTAGAGAGCATCGCAGAACGTGCAGGAATGGCTGTTTACAGTGGTCAGCTTTACGAGCGTACAAGAAGTGACGCAGTTACAGATCCCTTGACAGGCCTATACAACTTGCGGTATCTTACTCAATACGTTGAAGAAAAGTGTACGATGGAGATCAGGTCTTTCGAGCGTGAAATTCTTAAACCTCGATTGATTGGAGAGTTTCCGTCGGAGCAAGTGTCCTACCGAAATGGTATTGATAGGCGAATAGGCAGACAAAAGGATTGCTTTGCACTCCTCTGTTTAGACCTTGACAGCTTCAAACCTATCAATGACAACTTTGGTCACCAGAAGGGTGATCAAGTGCTTCAAGAATTGAGCACGCTGTTCCGATCCGTTGTCCGCGAAGACGACATTGTAGCAAGATATGGTGGAGACGAGTTCATTATCGTGCTGCAGGGAGCGGGACCCGCAGAAGCTCAAGAGTTGGCTAACAGGTTGCAAGCGGCAGTTGAACGCTATGAACCTAATTTGCATCACCCTAGATTGGGTTCGTTGCATCTTAGTGTAAGTATCGGGTATGCTTGTTATCCACTGCATGGAGAAGATTGTACTTCGCTTCTCTCGGCAGCCGACGCACATATGTACCAACATAAGGCAGAACGCAAACTTGGCAGGCTTGCCGAACGTAACAAGAATAACGATGGCTTGAGGGAATTCGAGGAGGATTTGCAGTTAATCCCCATGAATTTACAAAGATCCTTTCTAATAGAGCAGACTGTTCCATCCGGGCGGCCGACAGAAAAGTCTGATATACTCAGATAGCCTCCGTTCAGGAACCTGACATAAAGACAACTTAATAGTTACCGGACTCGCATGACTTTCACAGCCGTACGCTGCTGGCGCAGCATTGTGATTAGGTGATGTCTCGAAGGTAAAGGAAATACAGAATGAACCCAAAACCCAGCATTTTGGGGGTGCGTTCTGCTTCATTAGCGTTAACTGGCGTTGCGCTATTGCTTGCAGCATCCCCTGGTTCAAGAGCTGATTCATCGTCCAAGATGGATCTCTTTCTGAACAAGATCGTAACCTCTAAGACCATTACTGGCTCTTCATCCGTGATTGTGCGGCTGAATGCACCTATCAATGCGTCAATCGAAACCAACCTCAAGACTCTAGGTACGGACATCTATCGTCACCTACCGATTATTAATTCGGTGGCGCTAACCGTCCCCAACAAGAATCTCGCTGCTTTGTCTAACGCGCCTTTTGTCGCCCATGTCTCCTCGGACGTCCGTATGAAGAAAACGGACGAATTTACCGTTGGCCACAGTGGTGCGGATACCGTTTTCGGTCAGTATAACGCGACCGGTTCCGGCATAGGAATTGCAGTCCTTGACAGCGGCATCTACAACTCTGCAGATTTCGGCAATCGTATTAGAGCATCGGTCAACTACGCAACAGGTAACACCACTACTGACGACCTCAGTGGCCACGGAACTCACGTCGCCGGTATTCTCGGTGGAAACGGTGCAAACTCTGCGGGCTCCAAATATTCTCGTACTTTCTACGGTATCGCCCGAAACGCTAACCTCATCAATGTTCGTGTGCTCGATGCAAACGGCGGTGGCGATGTAAGCTCGGTTGTCTCCGGCCTTCAATGGATCCTGAGTAAGAAATCTAAATATAACATTCGTGTAGTGAACCTCTCCATGGGGCACGTCGTTGGAGACCACTACAAGAATGATCCCCTATGCCAGGCCTGCGAAGCGGTTTGGAAGGGCGGGATTGTTGTTGTAACTGCTGCCGGTAATGGAGGCCGATCTAGCTACGCACAGGTTGCAGGCCTCGATAACGAAGGTTTCGGTACCGCTTACGGCTCGATTCAAAGCCCGGGCAATGATCCTTATGTCATCACAGTCGGCGCTATGAAGAAGACGGATGGCGCTCGCGCAACTGACACCATCGCAACATACTCCAGCCGGGGACCGAGCCGATTAGACCTTGTCCTGAAGCCAGATCTCGTTGCTCCTGGCAACCGGGTGATCTCTGTTGAAGCAAAGAACGGCGCTCTTGCACTGTCAAACAACTCAGCAACTCAGATTCTCAATTCCAGCTACAAACTGAATGGCTCAGATTCTCCATCTACGGATTATATGGAACTCTCAGGAACGTCCATGGCAACTCCGGTGGTTTCAGGCGCAGTGGCCCTTATGTTAGAGAAGAACCCAAACCTGACACCAGACGCTGTAAAAGCTCGATTGATGTTCTCCGCCGATAAGTGGACAACCACGAACGGCACGTCCAACGCATTTGCATATGGTGCAGGTTACTTGAACATTCCTGCTGCAATTGCATCCGCTCAAAATCCCGCCGGATTTGCACTTAGCCCAAGATTTGTAGTTCAGCAAAGCGCAAGTGGCATCAGCCGTAGCGTTGTTGGACTTTACGTCGGCGCCGATGACAATGCAATCTGGGGAGTTAACCTCGATCCATCCAGCAATGCCATTTGGGGGGTCGCCAACTCCGATCCTAACAATAACGCAATTTGGGGAGTCGTATTAGACCCGAATAACAACGCCATTTGGGGTGTAAACGCCATTTGGGGTGTAGGAACTGCAGATCCAAACTACAACGCGATCTGGGGTGTAAATGCCATCTGGGGTGTTAATGCCATCTGGGGAGTCAACGCCATCTGGGGCGTGGCCAACGCAGATCCCAACAACAACGCCATATGGGGTGTCGCCGTTACCGATCCTAACTACAATGCCATTTGGGGTGTAAACGCCATCTGGGGAGTAGCAACCTGGAATGATAACGCAATCTGGGGCGTTAATACAAGCTCCGTGGACGTATCCAGCACAGCGCTGGTAGGAGACCGATAATATGAAGTACTCTGTTTGTCGTGTAAACATGGTTAAGCAATGCGAGCTTGACCATATCATCTGGGGAAATTGATCTAATTATCGGCGACATTGTTGACGCCCCTATTCAATTGTAATCCCCCTGTACATTGTAAATTGAGACCCCTCTAATCTGGAGGGGTCTCTTATTGCATCAGGTCAATGATTAATTTCTCGTAAACTTACTTCTCATCAATATCCGATGTTACTGAAAGGTCAATAAAATGCTGTTGAACATCAAAACATTTGGCTCCGTTTTCAGGTAGCCAGCGCGTATACGTTCCGTCCGATTGTAGCGTCCTTGCGTGGCAATTGTCCTTCAAGTGGGGCAATAAAACTTCGCGCACCATCGATTTTCTCAGCGCAACATTCGTAATCGGAAATAACGTCTCCACTCGTCGATCGAGATTTCTCTGCATCATGTCCGCACTACCCAGCCATATCTCCTCATTTCCATGGCCGCCATTCTGGAAGTAGTAGATACGATGATGTTCCAGAAACCTACCTACAATGCTGATGACCCGAATATTCTCACTCATGCCCTGCACACCGGGAACGAGACAGCAGCTTGATCGAATAATCAGATCTACCTTCACACCAGCCTGGCTGGCCCTGTAAAGTAGTTCAGCAGACTTAAAGTCTGTAAGTGAATTCATCTTAAAGACTATGTGACCGCCCCTACCCTTTGTGGCATGCTCAATCTCGCGCTCAATACGTTGCGTTAATCCTTTACGGATTCCGCCAGGGCTCACCATCAATCGCTGATAACCTTCGTTTGAACTATAACCAGTAAGGAAGTTGAAGAGGTTAGAAACGTCCTCTCCTATTGCCGCATCACACGTAAAAAGGCTGAGGTCGGTGTAAAGTCGTGATGTCTTCTCATTATAGTTGCCTGTACTCAGGTGGACATAGCGTCTAATGCCGTCTGGCTCCCTGCGCACCACCAGCAATACCTTGCAGTGCGTTTTCAGCTCGATATCGCCATATACCACGTGCACGCCTGCGCGCTCAAGCGCCCTCGCCCATTCAATATTGTTCTCTTCGTCAAATCGTGCTTTCAGTTCCAACATTACGGAGACCTGTTTGCCGTTGTCGCCGGCTTTAGCGAGTGCGGCAAGGATCGGAGAGTCTTTCCCAACACGGTAGATGGTTTGCTTAATGGCAAGTACATCAGGGTCATTGGCAGCATGCTCAAGAAAGTCGATGACAGGCGTAAAACTATCGTATGGATGGTGGAGCACGATGTCGTGTGCGCGAATGGCGCCGAATATGTCAGCTCCCGTATGAAGCGCTGCAGGAACCCGTGGTCGAAATGGTGGATCCTTATGCTGGGGCAATTCTAGATCGTAAATAGACATCAAGTCGCTCATGCCCAGCGTTCCATCTATCTGATAAACGTCACTCATCTCAATTTCAAGGTTCTGAACAAGCAACTCTCTAATGTCTTCCGGCATATCAGCCGCTACGGTCATTTGACTAACGGACCCAAACCGTCGGCGAGCCAGACTTTGTTCAATTGTCTGTAACAGGTCGCCTGCCTCATCTTCGCGGATTTCAAGGTCAGCATCCCGCACAACCTGGAATGCATAACTCTTGAGTACCTTTGTCCCTCGGAAGAGCATGTCGAGGTTGGCGGCTACAAGTTGCTCCATCCAGACAAACGCAAACTTGCGCGACCGGGTAATTGGCTTCTTCTGGTTGCCAGAGACAATGTCCAGGGGCACGAGCCTTGGTAATACCTGCGGAATCTTAATTCGAGCAAAACGTTCAAGGCCAGCCGAATCGCGAATCACTACCGCCAGACTCAGGCTCAGATTAGAAATATGAGGAAAAGGATGACCGGGGTCGACTGCAAGTGGCGTAAGCACCGGGAACACAGTGGTCGCAAAATATTCGCGCAAAGACGCCTTTTGAGCCTTGGTGAGACTATTGTAATTGTGTAAGTGAATTCCGGCATGTGCCATTTGTGGCTGAAGTTTCGTCTGATAAAACTCCTGCGCGCGCAGCATCAATTCCTCAACGCGTTCTTTAATGACCGATAGTTGCTCCCGAGCAGTCATACCATCCGGGCTCTGCTCCACCAGGCCACTCTCAACCTGCTCCTTCAATCCAGATACCCGTATCATGAAGAACTCATCCATATTAGAATGGAATATGGAGAGAAACTTGGCCCGTTCCAACAGCGGATGCCCTTCATCCATCGCCTCTTCCAACACGCGATAGTTGAATTCCAACCAGCTAAGTTCTCGATTAAAGTATCTATTTTGACAGGCCATCCGCAACGACTCCCAAACCCTATCCCAATGCCACGCTCAAATTTGTATCCGCAATACGGACCAAAGTTGAATATCTGTTAATGGGCAGTTAATGATCGATAAGTAGAATACCACCATACAGTTGATCATTGGCGCATTTCCCGTTGTCCAGCGCTTCCATATAATTCGAGAAATGCATGGATATGGTTAATGGACCGCTAATGATGCCCGTTTATACTGGCAGTGTAAGGATGGAAATCCCATCCCGTTATCAATCAAGTCGTTAAGCTGACAACAAGGAGAGAAGAGATGAAAACGTTTACAGTTATCGCAGCAGCAGCCGTTTTGATTGCAATCGCAAATGTCCAGGCCAAAGCGCAGGACGCTTCCAGCATTGACCGATCAGGTCTAACTTTTTCGCAGACCCGCTCAACCGGCGGAACCGACATCAGCTTCACCCGCACATCTGGCTCTGAATCATCCTTCTCGTCGATTGCACAAGCCGCAGCAAATCGCGAGACGTCTTATTCCATAAAGCCTGCTGCCAAGGCTCCTGGTCAGGGCGGAACGAGCGCGGCAGACATGCTCGTTGGAACCGGAGTGGCCGGAACTATCCTCATGTTCCGACGAAAGCTCTCCAAGTAAGATTAATCCTGACAATCCCTCTTCTCCCAAAATATCCTGAACGAGCGCTGTGTTTGCAGCGCTCGTGTAAGGCATTGTGGTAGAATAAAAATGTTGCAACACAATTCCGGCGGATTATTCCCCCGGCTTCTGGATTTGTGCGAATCAGTCGCAATTACCACGTACGATCGGCTTAGAACCGATCATCGAGGGCGATATGAAAAACGACAAATCGCACGCCTCGTCTGTGTGCCCTCACTGCCATTACAGCATTACGCGCGGGCACTCCAACTGTCCTGTTTGCGGCCTGCCTGTGTCAGATGGGTCGAACGCCCTCCTCTTCATCGTACTTCTTGCCTTTATCATCGGCGCTGTCTATGTCTTCTTCCACATCTAGTAACTTCGCTCGCCATTTCGTGTCAAACTATGGGTAGCCCACGCACGATTGACGTATGGACTGAAGTTCTCCACCGGAGGAAGTAATTGAGCCGCAATTTGAGATTGGCGACGTTCGCCTCCCTGCTGTTCGCTTCCGCCTCGTTGGTATTACTTGCAGATACTCCAAAAATACGCCCGTCCGCAGAGACAAAGCCTGCCGTTCCCCTCGTGTTCACTAAAATTGCGTTCGCGTCACCCCGCATAACACTTGATGGACCCTACGCAGCAAGCCGAATTCTTGTAACCGGAATTAGCGGTGGCAAAGATTTCGATCTATCCGGTCAGGCGAAGCTAACATCAACGCCACCAGGAATTGTAAAGATCACCGACGACGGATACATTCGACCCATTCGCGACGGAGTGACCACACTCAAAGGCGCCTACAAGGGAATAGAATTCAAAACGTTAGTCCAGTCGATTCACGTCGATCACCCGGTTGCCCCAAGATTTATCACCGACGTAGAACCTGTACTGGCTCGAAACTCCTGTAACTCCGGAGCGTGCCACGGAGCAGCCTCCGGTAAGGGTGGATTCAAACTCAGCCTGTTGGGATATGACCCTGATCTCGATTATCTCGCCATCGCCCGAAACGCCAATGGTCGACGCCTGACCCCGACCAATCCGGTTGCAAGTCTAATTGTGCGCAAGCCTGCGCTCCAAGTCGTGCACAAAGGTGGACTTCGACTTCGATCCGACAGCGCCGATTATCGCCTTATTGTCGACTGGATCGCTGCAGGCTCACCCGGCCCAACGGAAAAAGAAGCGCGGCCCGTTCGACTGGTTGTCACACCAAACGTGCGGACCCTGCCCATTGGTCAGACTCAGCGCATTCTGGTGAGCGCCGTTATGTCGGATGGCAAAACCAGAGATGTCACCAATGAGACGATATTCACTGCTGGCGACGAAACCGTCGCCACAGTCTCCCCTGACGGCGAGATGAAGATCGTTGGCCCAGGTGAGGGTACAGCCATTATTAGATTTCAGGCTCTGGTTTCGGTCGCGCGACTAATCTCCCCTTTCAACAATCCTGCCGCCCTGCCGCCGGTCAAGGCCAAAGGCACAGACAGCGTCTCAATGATCGACTATCTGGTGAAGTCCCGCCTCAATTCATTGGGACTTCCGACTTCGCCAATATGCACTGACTCTGATTTCCTTCGACGCATCTATCTCGACATCTGTGGCGTACTCCCCACCCCAACAGAATCACGCGCATTTCTCGCTGATACGGGATCAGATCGCCGAGAACGCCTCGTCGATTCATTACTGGCTCGTTCCGAATACGTCGACTTCTGGACCATGAAGTGGGGCGACCTGCTCCGAAGCAATCGCAAAACCCTCACGGATCGCGGCATGATCGCTTTTAACGAGTGGATTCGCGAAAGCGTCGCCGCCAACAAACCATGGAACGAATTTGCGAAGGAGATCATCCTTGCAAGTGGCAGCGGATATGAAACCAGTCCCGCAAGTTATTACCGAAGCAGCACCAGTCCGCAGGAACTTGCAGAGACCACCTCGCAGGTGTTCCTTGGTGTGAGAATGCAGTGCGCCAAGTGCCATAACCATCCTTATGAGAAGTGGACACAGAACCAGTACTACCAGCTTGCAGCCTTCTTTGCGCGCGTAAAACGGTCCAATGGTCCTGTCGCAGGTGAACAGGTCATTGGAGTAGCCAGCGGCGGCGAAGTAAACCATCCAAAAACATCAGTAGTCATGACACCATGTGCCCTCGACGCCACCCCACTTCCAGCCGAATTTAAGGGTGATAGACGTGAAGTCCTCGCCGATTGGTTAACGAGTAAAGATAACCCCTACTTCTCCCGCATCTTGGTTAATCGAGTATGGCGACACTTCCTCGGTCGCGGCCTGGTAGAACCGGTCGACGATCTGCGCGGAACCAATCCCGCCACCAACCAGCCACTATTCGACTATTTGTCCAATGACTTTGCAAAGAACGGC
The DNA here is from genome assembly GCA_040004655.1 of Chthonomonadales bacterium. GTDB lineage: Bacteria > Armatimonadota > Chthonomonadetes > Chthonomonadales > CAJBBX01 > JBDUAM01. The sequence continues at coordinate 8,744 of JBDUAM010000086.1, forward strand.
TTCGACATCAAGAGGCTCATTCGCACGATTGCCCTCACCGAGACCTACCAACGCTCTGCAGAGCCTGTGAAGGGCAACGAGCGGGATACCAGGTACTTCGCGCACTACCCGTTCAAGCGCCTCGGCGCAGAGCAGTTGATGGACGCCATCGCAGCAGTCACAGGTTCACCCGAGAAGTTCCCGGGATACCCAAATGGTACCCGCGCGGCCCAGCTTCCCGACTCGACTGTTCCATCCTACTTCCTGGAACTCTTTGGTCGACCAGCACGCAACGTCACCTGCGAATGTGAACGGCAAGACGAACCAAACCTCGGGCAAGTGCTCCACCTGATGAACAACAATGGCCTGAATGGGCGCATCGCTGCTGATGGGGGGCTGGTGAACTCGTTGATCAAGAACAAAATGGCAAACCCCGCACTAATTGAAGAACTCTATCTGAGCGCCTACAGCCGAAAACCATCGCCCGCCGAGCTCGCAATCGCGACGAAGGCGTTCGACAAAAACAAAGAACCCCGCAAAGCCGCCGAAGACCTCCTCTGGGCGCTCATCAACAGCAAAGAATTCGTATTTAATCACTAATAGGAATTCCCCGTCGTGCCCGATGGGGAATTAAACCTGTCAACCCGGTATTACATCAAGGCACAACAACCCCTAACACGTCATGCTGACGACAGGAAGCATCTGCTCGTGCGTTTCATTTCACGTCAAGGTAGTAAAGAGTATCTTCCAATTTAATGGACAGCCGCCGCGACCCTGGCACCCAGTTAACATTTAAGTTCGAACTACCACCATCATCGAAGGTTACGTCGGCGTCACCGATTAATTGTAATCCTGAACCATCCGCATTCAATAACCATGTCTCATTTATTTGCCATGAGTTGAAACCCTTGCACGCTATTAATGACATCGTTTCCCAGAAATCTGGTCCAACCCTTGTTTGCATTACAAGTTTGCTCGCATTGTCCGATACACTAAGATGCTGATACTGCTGATGATCAGGCATGTTGATTTTATTAGTACTCAACGCCTTCCCTGTCCGATAGTTTACTTGCGACAATTCAACGGATCTGGTGCCCTCTACAAACATTAATAGCCATGCAATTCCATCGCGGGTTGTTTCCAAGTCGTAACCCCATCCTCCAAGTATTGGAGGAAGTATTTCCATTGGTCGGCCGTCAATAAATAAATTGCATTCGAGGTGAACAGGACTAAATGGTAAGTCCTCTGTCCATCCGGAGCTGTCTGGCAACCACCTATAAACAACTTTGCCGAAATGGCTTCCTGCGATTACGCCGTTTGAAACCGTAATAAGACTCTCGGTTCGAAGAATATTCTCCGACATGCAACTTGCCATGATCCATTTACCATCCGGTGACGGCAGAAAATTGCAATCGCTTCCCAATTCATTAAGCGTCTTACTCAACCCAGGATATTCAGTTCGAGAAAGATCGTTTACCCTCAACCGATAAGCAACCAGCCTCTTCGAATTCTGGTCTCTTTCGATCACCATGATGTTGGAGTCATCTACCCATGTGTAACTGACCCAATGACTGATGTCGGCAATTCTGTGGGCATTCTGAAGAAGCTGAGGAACCGGGGGTCGACCAAAGACCAAAAACAACATACCAAACACTATAAACCCGATAACAAACCGGAAGATGTAACGAGGACGTAGAAATCGACGCAAAGGTTTTTTCACGCCAAATCCTCCCTAAAAGATGCGCTTAGCACCCAAAGCAAACTGCGCCGCCCGACACCATAGACTGATTCTAAAGTACCTGAATAATCAGCCCTACCTCTTCAATTCCTGCCTTGTGACGATGGGAACATAGCCAACCTCCATCCCACGCGGAGGTTTGACCACCAGCGCCGGGTCTAAGTCAGCCAATTTACCCACCTTAGGGGGAGCTAAATAGGTGCGATTTTTAGTCCACTGTCGATGAAGCTTCTCCACTCTGGTCTGCAATGCCTGGCGCTCTTGATCTGTCATATCTGCATTGAGCAGCGCCGGTTGCTCACAAAATCTATACCAGTAGTAGGTCACCGTGCTGCCATCACCTAGCTTCGCCTGAAATGGTCCGGCCTTAGGGCCGGGTTTCTTCCAGGAACTCTGCGGATCATCAGGAGTGACATAAGGTTGCGGGTTGTCCTCACGGGCACGATCAAATGGTATTGACGCCAGTCCTGTCTCCGCAGGAACTACATCGGCAGCCACAGGAACCCATTCAGACTTATTGTTATCTCGCTTTTCAAGGCGATAGTATTCCGGCAACATGATCAGAGAACCATTCTTGGTGTCGATCTTCTTTGCCAGTGGAGAATTCCATCTAAACCCGTAAGTACTCTTGTCCGGTGCGAAAGGGGTCGAGAAAGAACTCCATGCTAACGGCATCCTCTGTTCCTTTGCGGTACTGTTCGCGTAGGTCTTCCACGTAGCCCCGCCGCGACCGTTAAACTCGTGGTGCGCCTCGCCCTCAGGGTCGATTGCTCCACTGGCTGGCTTACCACCATCAAACCAGCTCTTCACCGAATCCCATAGGGCCTTTCTGTTGTAAGAAGTGATCTGATGCAAGACCAGCGATTCACCGTTGTCCCCTGCCGGAAACTGCGTTGGCGCAATTCGAGCGTAGGTAACTCCTTTGCTATCGACTGCCTGAGCACTTGGGATATGCTGCGTCTCCATCTGTACCGCCCGATTGGGATTAGATGGTCGACTATCGAGAAGCATGCCGGTGAATTTTGGGTCCTCCACTGCACCGCGGGACCAGAAATAGGGGGTAAAAAACGTTACCGGACCTTTGAAATTGCCCGTGTTTAGAAATAGTGTCCAGCTCTGGTCGCCAGTCGGCACTTTTGCGCCTGCTGTCTTTGCCTTTGCAGCACTAAGCGGGAGGGGTAAGTAGCCGTAACCAAAGAGCTCACCACTGGTGCCTTGTTTCAAATTTAAGCCATCCGGTGGCCATAGCAACCAGGGACTCAGTTGTGCAATGCCGTACTTGCCATTTGGCTTCGACCAATCCCGACCTTTTCCTGCTCCCGGCCCATTCGCCCACTCCCTGAAGTCTGGCGCGACACCACCCATGATGAATTTTGGCGTTTCCGTGGCAAACCGTGTGTCGTGCCACCAGCCTAATCCACCTTCGATGTCGGAATAGTGTTTGTTGGCGGGAGTCGAGTCAAACTGCGCAAACATCCATGTGCCGGGAAGTCCGGATTGAAATTGACTGCCCGGATACGACTTCAAGAGGGGCCACGCAGCAACGTACATGGAGAATCCGGCATTGAACGAACTATCTACCCTGGAGTTGGGCACGAGGAGATAGCCCGCCAACTCCCCTTGTTGTACCTGCGCCGCGGACTTTGTGGTTGGCAACAATGCGAGTACAACGCCGAACACGGAAACAAATGTTCTTGTGGTCATATTGTCTGAATTCTCACTGGTTCAATTTGTATTTTGCGGGAGAAAGCAATGCCTGTGCGAATGCCTGCCCCATCAAGGCGAATGTCTTTGCGCAACCAAGATAGTGATATCCCGCGTTTGAGGCGCCGCGTTTCCACGTGGTCGCCTCTTCTGGTGAGATCAGCTTTGCTTCGAACGTCTTCAAATATTCGCGTTGCACTTCTACGCTCATGGAACCATCGGCATTCGCGCTGTTCTTGTTCTTCGTTCTCAGCAGATACTCCATCTGCCGAACCTGATCGTGTTTGGTTGCGATCTCTCCAAGCTTCTCATCCCAGAATGGCGCGGTCTGAACGGCGATGACGTTGCCTCGAAACTCCGTTAAATCTGCTGACGCAGCCATCGCCTTACGAAATGCTGCGATGTCATTGTTCGGCTTCATCCCGTCCACACCCATAACCCCGATTACAAAGGGCATTTTAGGAGCGTTCAAGTCTTTGCGCACGTCTCGAATAAAATCGGCCATCCAGGTGCTGTAATTGGCAAAACGTGGTGTGCTGGAATCTTTGGCGGGAATGGGATACACATCACGATCCACCATGTCATTCCAGCCTTGAAACCACACAAACCCTTTAATCTCAAATCCGATCTTTTCGTTGTATGCCGGGCAAACACGTTTGATGTCGCTCAAAACGTGTTTAACATGCTCGATCATCAGGCGATAGTACTTGCCAGAATCCTTCTCTGTATAACGGTCCCTGGCAAAATCGTCAGGAGTCCGCTGATATACTCCCGCACTTGGAGACCGGAAATCATGGTAAAGAGATTTGCCGCCCCACGCTGTCTTGATGATCAGAACCGGCTCATTTAGCATTTTGTCCAGCGTCAATCCGAACGTAAATTCCGGCCCGATCTTTTCGCCGGGTTTCGTCGGATTTTCCCTCGACCCATAACCCGCAGTCAACTTGCCGAAGCCCTCGCCGTCATTCTCGCCATTTCCAGTTAAGTAAGAAATCCACACATGGTCTGCCACTTTTGGCCTACCGTCTGGCCCACGCATCTGTTTTAACAGCGGCGCCGTTGCTGGATCATCACCGATGTAATCAAAAGTCTCAACTCTCGCGTGCCCTTCCATGTTCGACTGCCCGGCGAGAATGAAGACCTTTAGCGGTCTTGTTGCTGTGTCACAGGTAGCTCCCAGCCCAATTGCTGCAAGGCACATCACTCCAAAAGTAGTTCTCAACATCGCAACCAATGCGCGTCTTCGGATGATGTTGCATGTCATAGTCAATCGATCTCCACTTTCTGGGCTGCCGAGAATTGCCCGTTGGTACCAATTTTTCATTAAGAATTGCAGCGCCCTGGAAATTTGATGGACAATGTTGATTTCTGACCAAACACTGAACCAGGAACTGCAAGTAAAACAAGCGAAAACAGGGCAGGCCCTTTTCAGGACACAACCCTGTTTTGAAAATATGGATCGCAATTGCTTTTTACGCGGATATCCTCAGATCAACTCCCGAATTGGCTCTCGGTCAGCCAGCAAATACGTTGGTCGACCCGTCACATCTGGCACAGGCGTGCTCGCGATGTCGATACCCATACGGTTGTACAGCGTCGCAAAGACGTCTTTGTAATGGACCGGTCGATCATCCGCCTCTTCGCCAAAGCGATTGGTAGAACCGATAACCTGCCCCGTTCGCATGCCGCCACCGGCCAGCAGGCAACAGGATACTCTCGGCCAATGGTCACGACCACCGTCTTTGTTGATCTTCGGTGTGCGGCCAAATTCGCCCCAAACGACCACGCTCACGTCTTTGTCCATGCCCCTGTCGTGAAGGTCTTGAACAAGTGTTGCAAGGGCCTGATCAAGTTTCGGCATGTCGCGCTTAAGCTGCCCAAAATTGTTTCCGTGGTGATCCCATCGACCGTAAGCCAGTGTCACACAACGGACTCCAGCTTCAACAAGTCTGCGCGCCGCCAGGAACTGATCGTTCCAGCAGGGTCCGCCGTCGTCCACGTTCACGTTGGTGCCCTTGCCATAGGCATCGCGCAGTTTCGGATCTTCTTTGGTCACATCCATAGCCTGCACCAGTTTGCTCGAGGTCAGTAGATCAAATGCCTTCTGATTTAGCGTATCAAGCCCGGCCAGCGAATCTGCCTGTCTGCGGAACCGATCCAACCCGGTCAACAATGATCGCCGATCCGAAAGTCGATCCAACGATACGCCATTCACCACCATATCGGCCATTAACGGACCATCGGGCTTAAACGCAGCGTGCTCCAACCCGAGGAATCCAGCGTCGCCGGGATCGGCCCACTCCATGTGTCCCATCTTAGGCGCAAGACCCACGAATGAGGGAACGGTCTTCTCGGTCTGCCCTTGAAGACGTGAAATCACGGAACCCAGGCTCGGAATGTGTTGCTGCATCGATTCGGCGTAGGAGTAACCACTGTTGCAAATGTGGGATGCATGTTCGTCTCGAGCGCCCACCAGCGACCGAATAATGGCAAACTTGTCCATCATTTTCGCCAGGCGCGGGAAATGCTCGCATATCTCGATACCGGGTACGTTGGTCTTGATCGGCTTGAATTCACCGCGAATTTCAGAGGGAGCATCTGGCTTTAAGTCGAAGAAATCTTGATGTGGAGGCCCGCCGGGAAGAAAGACCATGATGATGGCTTTGTTGCTGTTTCGAATGCCAGCCTTCGCCTCAGCCTGAAGTATTCCAGGCAACGACATGCCACCGAGTGCGAGTCCGCCGATCTTCAGGAATTCGCGACGCGAAACGCCGTCACAAAATCGATTGCCTTCACCATTTATCGTCAACATTGCTCGATTAAATCTCCAATTATCCCGGTCTGCTCTATTAGTGGCAAATTAGGCAATGTTGTTTCAGATTCCTTCCGACACTTCTCCCGCAACGGATTGTCTATCAGGAGGAGGAAGCTGGAATTATCTATAACAATAAGATTACGTCAGCAGATTAGATTTCGACGTCAAAACATCGCATCTCGGAGTGGAAAAACATCATGAAAAATACAAGTAATCGATCGACCAATATTCGCCGCGCCATTTTCGTCGCACTCTGCGTGGGACTTGGCGGAGCGATCTTCGCCCAGCAGCAGCCGAATCTTGGGTTCACGGACACGCCCATGCTGCCGGATGGCAAGTGGCGCGTGCACGATGGCACCCGACCCTGGCCGAAAGTGATTGATCCTGGCACAGCAAGTACGCCAGAGGCGCCAGGTCGCCCACCTTCCGACGCAATGATTCTATTTGACGGCAAAGACGCATCCCATTGGGCCAACGATAAGGGAGAGCCTGTAACCTGGCCAGTCGCAGATGGCGCCATCTCGACCAAACAGGGTGCAGGATACATTCATACCAAAGATGAGTTCGGTGATTGCCAGTTGCACGTGGAATGGGCAGCGCCGACAATTGTCAAAGGATCAAGCCAGGGACGCGGAAATAGCGGCGTCTACCTCTTCGGAAAATATGAGATACAGGTTCTGGACAACTACAACAACCCCACCTATGCAGATGGTACCGCTGCAGCCGTCTACGGTCAGTATCCGCCGCTCGTGAATGCCTGCCGAAAACCAGGCGAATGGCAGACCTACGACATCCTCTGGACGGCCCCAAAGTTCAAAGATGGTGCGCTTGAAACCCCGGCGTATGTCACCGTTCTTCATAATGGCGTTGCGGTACACAATCACGTAAAGGTGCTGGGGACAACGGACTTCAAGACGTTCCCAAAGTACACGCCACACGGTCCAAAAGGCCCTATTGCCCTGCAGGATCACGGTAACCCGGTCCGCTTCCGCAATATCTGGATTCGTGAGTTGAAAGATTACGATCAGCCGTGATCGGCCGCCGAATCCCACAGAACAGCCGTGCCTCCGCAGCCGCCATCTTAACCGGCTGCGGACTCTGTTTGTCTGCACTCTTACCAATGACTTCCAGTAAAGCGATTGCTTCGCAGGTGCCCCAGACCAATCCAAAAGATCACTGGTCGCTCAAGCCGGTCTCGCCGCAAAAGCCCCCGACTTCACGTTTCGACAATCTTGCCCTCAACCCGATAGATCAATTCGTCTTCGCAAAACTTCAGGAAAATGGACTCCGTCCGAATCCACCCGCCGATCCCCTCCAATTGCTTCGAAGGGTAACAATCGACCTCACCGGACTTCCGCCGACCCTCGAAGAGATCAACGCCTTTACCGCAGGTCACTCTCAGAAGGCCTATAAGGCTCTTGTCGACCGATTGCTGGCATCCACGGCATATGGCGAACGCTGGGGCCGTCATTGGCTCGATGTGGTCCGATTCGGCGAGAGTAACGGCTACGAGCAGAACCACCTCCGCCCGAACGCATGGCCCTACCGCGATTACGTCATCCGCGCCTTCAATAAAGATCGACCCTACCCACAGTTCATCACGGAGCAGCTCGCTGGAGATGTGGTCGGCAAAGGAAATCCGGGGATCGAAGCTGCCACAGGCTTCCTGGTCGCGGGAATTCACGACACCGTAGGAATCCAGGAAGAAGAAGGTACGCGGCAACAGAGAAGTAATGATGTTGATGATATGGTCTCGACCACCGGGGCAGCATTTCTTGGCCTTACGGTCGGCTGTGCCAAATGCCACGACCACAAATTTGATCCCATTCCCCAGCGCGACTACTATCAGCTCGCAGCCTGTTTTGCGGGAGTTCGACACGGCGAACGATCTGTCACGGAAGCGGCAACTGCACCAAAGCGTAAAGCCGACCTGGATCGTCTCAGCATTCAGGAATTCGAAGCCTCCGAGTACATCAACAAGATTGAATCAACCGTCCGCCTTCGATACCTGCAGAGCAAAGGGCTTAGTAAAGCAACTAGACCGGCCGTCACGTCCGCACGTAATATTGAGAATTTCCCGTGGATTCGTGCAAAATATGTCCGATTTGTCATCCTTGCAACTCGTGACGGCTCCGAACCCTGCATCGATGAAATTCAAGTTCTGGATGATAAAAATCAGAACGTTGCTCTGGCAGCCCGCGGCGCAAAAGCGACAGCATCCTCATTGTTGCCCGGTTACGCAGTCCACCAGATAGCCCACCTCAACGACGGCATCTTCGGCAACGAACACAGTTGGATATCGGCGGAGCCCGGCACCGGTTGGGTTCAGATCGAACTTCCAAAACCATCGTATATCAGTGCTGTCGTCTGGAGCCGAGACGGTGGCGAAATCAAACGCTTCGACGACCGGGTGCCATCGAAGTACAGAATTGAGTTTTCCGATGATGCCAAAGAGTGGCGACCCGTAGCCTCAGAAGAAGGCCGAGAAGGATCAGGAAACTACATCCATCCGGATGAACTCAAGAAGGCAATGTTGCCCGAAGAAGCCACCGAGCTAGCAAAATGGACCGCCGCCCGCGCAAAAATCCGCGCCGAAAAAGAGCGCATCAACGGCCTCTCCTCAATCTACGCAGGTGTCTTCACCAAACCCGATCCAACCTATCTGCTCCGCCGCGGCGACGTAATGCAGCGTATCGAACAGGTTCAGCCCGGAGCGCTCGCCTGTACGGGCATTCCATCACAATTTGCCGTCACAGAAAACACTCCAGAACCCGAACGTCGACTGGACCTCGCAAAGTGGATCGGCGATCCGGCAAACCCTCTTACCGCCCGGGTGATGGTCAATCGCATCTGGCAGCACCATTTTGGAGTGGGAATTGTAGCTACATCGTCAGACCTCGGTCGAAACGGAACCCTGCCCACCCACCCGGAACTCCTCGACTGGCTTGCGGATGAGTTTGTCAAAAGCGGCTGGAGCATGAAGCACATGCACAGGCTCATCGTAACGTCGGCGACCTACCAGCAATCGAACCGCGCCAATGCAACCGGACTCGCAAAAGATGCCAGTAACCGATATCTCTGGAGAATGAACCTGCAGCGCATGGAAGCAGAAGCCATCCGAGACTCAATCCTCCAGACCAGTGGCGCTATTGATCGCACCATGGGCGGACCGGGATACCCGCTCTTCACCTACCGTGTTGTCAACGTAGCGATTTACGGCAATCGGGAGAATTATGGGCCGGAGACTTTCCGGCGCTCGGTCTACCAGCAGGCTGCCCGCAGCATTCACGATGAAGTACTGAGCGCCTTCGACTGCCCCGAATCTTCCCAGCGAGCCCCTCGCCGAGAGGTAACGACAACACCGCTGCAAGCTCTAAATCTGTTAAACGGACCATTCATTCAACAGCAAGCGGATATGTTTACAAAGAGGGTTCAAGCGGCAGGAGGCGGCACGGAAGCGCAGGTAATAAAGGCGTTTCAAATCGCGTTCGGTCGCAGCCCGGTCAAATTGGAACTCACCGAATGCGTCAGTCTTACAAAATCTCAAGGACTTCCGGCTCTTTGCCGCGTACTTATGAACTCAAACGAATTTTTGACTTTCTAGGCTGTCAATTTGAAAATAGAAATCTCCGGCATGCACTTGTACCGCATGCCATGTCTACCGATTCCCGTCACGCCGATACCTCTGTTCACGTAAAGTCTATTTCCCCTGTATTCATACCAGCCGTGAACAAATCTCGTTCGAAGGTGAAATCTGCATACGAAATAAGGCGAAGGAAATGGCAGTACAATTTGCCCACCATGGGTATGTCCAGCCAGGCACAATATATCTCGATTTGCAGGCAAACGCATCACACCGTTGGGATTGTGACTGAGAAAGATAACCGCCTCGTCTGCCTGAATGCCATCCAGCGCCGCGACGAAATCGGCTTGACCTTCCAGCATGTCGTCTACACCGCAGAACCGAATACCGCATCGGAGCTTCACGTTCCGATTGTGGAGCATACACACACCCGACTCTTCGAGCAACTTCTCCAGCAGGCCGGGGTCGCCACGATGATCATGGTTCCCAAGCACCCCCACCATACCTTGACACTCTGGCAGCTTCGAAAGCATCTCGACAACTGGTCGAATGTCTGCCGCCTTCTCATCTACAAAATCACCGGTGAGCGCAATCAAATCCGGGGCGAGTTCACCAACAACATCAATCATTCGTTCAATTAAGGCGTCCGAATTGCCGCAACCTCGATGCAGATCACTGATTTGAAGCATACGCAACCCATCTGCCTCTGGCGGCAGATGGGGTAACCGAACTTCGTAGGAATTAACCTCGATGCCGGAGATGACTCGAGTTTCAAATGGCAGGGGCAGGTTTTTCAAAGGAGACATACGCGGTGGGCATTACCACTCTCAAAAAATTGGCCCCTCGGATTAATTTCCGAAGAGCCATTACTACTTCCTAAACTACTGCTTACGTTGTTTTCTCGCGAAGAGAACGCCAGCCATCAGACCTGCCCCAAGTAATGTGACGGCACCTGGTTCAGGTACACCCTGCTGAGAGTCGATCTTTATCTGCGTGATCTGGGTCGACCAGTTGTTGTTCGTACCAGCAAATTCCTGAAACGCCCAGAAGGAGGTCGGATCTGATGGATCAAGTCGAACAGCGCTAAAGTCGCCCCAGCGCTCGCCAAACCCGGAGATGAGATGGTAGTTGTCAAGGCCCGGTTGAAGCGTGATGTCAGTTCCAAATACAATGGATGTGCCATTAAATTTGCCAACGCGCGCAAAGGCGCCTGCAAAGTCACCCGCGCTAGTGCTACTTCTGTTAAAACCGATTACAACATCGTTGTTTGAGTTAATATCGATGGAGCCCTGGAAGTAGTCAAAGTTGGGATTAGAGATCGTCCCTTCCGAAACAACCGCGTTCGTGCCCTCATTCAGAACAGTCCAACGCAACCCGGATCTTCCCCCGACAGTAAGCGAGTGGATCAAAAAAAGCTTCCCGCCTTGACTGATCACCTGTCCGCTGATACGTGAATCGAGCGAATCGATCTGAAACGATCCATCTGGTTGACCCGCCTGAGGTGGATCAGGAGTCGGCAAAACATTGACGTAAGTCACGCCTGAAAGCGTTGCTCCCGCTCCTCCTGGATTATTCACATTAAACCGGTCCAATACCGCGTTGCTAACTCCATCAATTGAGACTACGGAGCCGTGGCCTATGGACCCACCTCGGTTCAACGCAGCCTGTAAGGTAAATCCGTATGTATTCACATTCAGGTTCTCAAAACCAGTCTTGTTGGCAACTGACGGAGTGCTCAGCAACAGGTCAGCTTTCGGCATACTGAATAGGCTTACCCCGGTAAACATACCTACATCAGATGCAAAATTGTTGGTGCTCACGTAAACAGCGTCCGCATCCACAGATATTGCGGGATAGTCGGCAAATCCAACATTTCCGGTGAAACTGACAGCCTTAAATCCAGCAGTCGGATCAGATGAGTTCGACCTTGCGATCAACATCTGGTTGCCAGTTGAAGAAACGTTGATCTGAGACGCAAACCACCGTCCGCTACCCGGATCGTAAACGATATGTGGGTCGCTAATATTCGCGTTCGTAATGGCCGTGGAGATACCTGCGGCATTCCAGAATTGAATGTCGCTTTGAAACGGGCTGACCTGTACTCCCGCCTTGTTGTAAACCATGAAGGCTCCGTTTACCATCTCCACAACATGATTTGGCCCGACAGCGCCCATCGTATCAGGCGGAGCGACAAACTCGCCATGGGAGTTCTCAAGACTGAAGGTGACTCCGGTAAAGTTTGTCCCGATGGTTTGAGCGGAAACACCCGCGCCGAGGCTGACGAACAATAGAGTCAAGGAGGCAGTACGCCATCTTGAAAGCAATGCCAAATTATGTCTCCAATCGGCTAAAAGAACAGAATGTTAATTATCGCAAACCGCCAGGTCGTTTATAACGGTGTCCGAATTCGGGGGATTGCATACGATTCGCGCAACGAAACATTAATTCCTTCAATTAACTTGAATAGCTTTGAAAAATAGGGAACATTTCAATTGCAAAAATCTTCAACATGCATAAAAATGGAGAAGGAACTTATGCTTCTGTCGTCAAACATGCTTGTTACCGCTTACGGATTTGTCCCGATGGATAGATTCAAG
>JBDUAM010000365.1:0-6288 GCA_040004655.1 Chthonomonadales bacterium
GGATTCAAGGGCACCAAGAAGGGTACTCCTTTCGCGGCGCAGATCGCTGCCGAGACCGCAGCACGCAAGGCCATGGAACATGGTCTGAAGCGCGTAGACGTTATGGTCAAGGGACCTGGATCTGGACGAGAGACCGCCATTCGCTCCCTTCAGGGCGTTGGCCTGGAAGTCTGTTTGATCAAAGATGTAACGCCCATTCCGCATAACGGATGCCGGGCACCGAAACGCCGACGCGTCTAATTTTTAGAGACGTCGACTGCGCGGGAGGACGAAGCGAATGGCGAGACGCCACGCGTAAACTCCCAGGGACCAATTATCGGTCCTCACTATCTGGGTAATCCAGAAGGAGCTTGATAAGAACCAATGGCAATTAATAAGGATCCTCGCTGTCGGCAGTGCCGCAGAGAGGGAGTTAAGCTGTTCCTTAAAGGAACAAAGTGTGTGCTGCACTGCACGCTGGACAAAGAGAAGCGACGTAAGCCGCCAGGAATGCACGGCTCAAACACCTTCCAGAAGAAGATGACGGAATACGGCACCCAGTTGCGTGAAAAGCAGAAACTGCGCCGCATCTACCGCGTGATGGAAGGTCAGTTCCGAAACTACCTCACTGAGGCCGAACGACGAGCGGGTGTTACGGGCGAAAACCTGTTGCAGTTGCTTGAAATGCGCCTCGATAACGCCATCTTCCGACTTGGCCTGGCAACCTCCCGTGCTCATGCACGTCAGCTGGTCAGCCACCGATTTTATACGGTCAATGGACGCCGCGTCAACATCCCATCTTTCCAGGTGAAGGTTGGCGACGTGATTGCAATCCATGAATCCAAGATGCAGTCTGAAGTAGTCAAAGAGATCCGAGCCAAGTTGCATACGCGCGGTCTTCCGATCTGGCTTGATATGGATAACACGAATGTTATCGGTAAAGTAATCTCCGCGCCGACGCGCGATCAGATTGACACCGGCGTTCAAGAACAGTTGATCGTCGAGTTCTATTCGCGCTAATTTGCGGAGCAGATGTCTGCAATCCACTATCCAGTATGCTGCTTTATTGAGTGAACCGGAGAGGAGCAGACTGCTCCGGCTCTACGGAGGAAATTTATGGAATTGATGATGCCGAACATCACAACCCTGGAAGAGACAGAGACGGTAGGGAAATTTGTGGTGGAACCGCTTGAGCGCGGTTATGGCGTGACGCTGGGTAACTCCCTGCGACGCGTCTTGCTCTCCTCTATTGAGGGAGCTGCAGTTACCTTTGTGAAGATCGACCGAGTCCAGCACGAGTTTTCGATTGTCGAAGGCGTGAAGGAAGACTCGACTGAACTTCTCTTAAACCTGAAAGATCTCTATATTCGAATTGAGCGAAGTGGATCGGCGAAACCCGAACCAGTGACAGTTCGAATTAACAAGAAGGGCGAAGGCCGCATCACTGGAGCCGACGTCGAGTGTCCGCCGGATGTTTCCGTTGTTAATCCGGAGGTCTACCTCGCGACGATTTCTGATGAGAATGCATCGCTCAATATTGAGTTGACAGTGGAAGTTGGCAAGGGCTACGTTCTTCCTGACAAACAGGAACATCGAGCCGCTCAGCCGATTGGTGTTATCCCGACGGGTTCGGCGTTCACGCCGGTCCGAAAGGTGAACTACACGGTTGAAGCAACCCGCGTTGGGTTCAAGACGGACTACGAGCGATTGGTTCTGGACATCACGACGAACGGGACAATCTCCCCGAGCCGTGCCATGAGCGAAGCCGCCGTCATCCTGATGCAGTACTTCCGCAAGTTCATGGAGTTTGTAGGTGGGCCGTCCATGGCCGCCATTGAAGGTACCTACGCACTGGAAGGTTTCAGTGGACCAAAGGTTCCGGATCAGGCCATTGAGGAACTCTCCTTCTCGGTCAGGACTTACAATTGCTTGAAGAAGGCGAATTTGAAGACGGTTGGCGAGCTGGTTGCCACCACAGAGAATGAGCTGATGCAGATCAAAAACTTCGGCAAGAAGTCTCTGGCAGAAGTACGTGAAACGTTGGGCGGCATGAGCCTCACCCTCAAGGGTGGCGCAACGGTCTCGCTTGACGACGATGAAGACGCTGTAGAGGCGCCCGAAGAAGATTAACGGCCAGTCGGTTAGTCGAATTTCGACCATCCGACTTTACGAAAGGATATAAGCCATGCGACACCGCATTGGGGGCCGACAATTCGGTCTGCCGAGCGATCAACGTAGAGCCCTGTTGAAGGGACTGGTACGTTCATTGCTGGCCTACGATAAAATCATAACCACCGAGACGCGCGCTAAAGACGTCAAGCCAATCGCCGAGAAGTTGATCACCACGGCGAAGAAGAATGACCTCCAGGCACGCCGATTGGTTCGAATGTACGTCGACTCAAAAGTTTCGGCATTTGCACGAGACGATAAAGGCAAGATCACTGCCAACAAGAACTACGTTCCTGCTCGATTGTTCGACGAGATTGCACCGCGATATATGAATCGTCCTGGTGGATACTGCCGAATTACCAAGCTCGGGGCACGACGGGGCGACGGAGCTCCGATGGTTCTTCTTGAGCTGGTTGAAGCGGACGCCGTTGTAGCTGCAGAGGCAGCCGCAGCAGCGCCAAAGAAGCGAGCCGCAAAGAAGTAGTCGTGAATTCGGCTGCAAGTGAAATCGTCCATGCGCTGTTTTAAGGCCACATTGGAGTATGACGGAACCGACTTTGCCGGTTTCCAACTACAAACGAACCTGAGAACAGTGCAGGGTGCGTGTGAAGAGGCGATCGAAAAGCTGGTGGGTGTGCCCATAAGGGTCCACGGAGCCGGCAGAACCGACGCCGGAGTTCACGCCCTGGGGCAGGTAATCGGGTTTCGTGCGGAGACGAATATTTCTCTCGCACAAATGCCGGTTGCGATGAACAGTCAGTTGCCGCGGGATTTGTCGATCAAGAGTGTCGAAGAGGTGGATGAGCGGTTTCACGCTCGGTTCTCTGCCAAATCGAGAGCATATGTCTATATCGTACTCAGGCAGCCGGTTCGGTCAGCTCTGTTTCGGCGGTATACTTACTGGTGCTCAAATGATTTGAATGTGGATGATATGCGGTTCGCCGCGGATTCGCTGATTGGCTCGAAGGATTTTACATCCTTTGCGAACAGTTTGAGTGAGACCGCAACCGCAATCCGAAACATGAAGTTTATCCGTGTTCGCGAACATGGGCCGTTTCTGATCTTCTCGGTTGAGGCGAATGCCTTTCTAAGAGGAATGGTGAGAAACCTGGTAGGCACACTTCTGGAAGTTGGCAAGGGAAGATTGTCTCCAGAAGAGATGCATCGGATTATCGATGCGAAGGACCGACAGTCCGCAGGGCCATCGGCGCCTCCGGAGGGACTGACGTTGGTCCGGGTCCGGTACAACAGCGTAACAACAAATGTACAGATGGATGAGGAGTCGCCCACAGGTCTCTCCTCTGATGATATAGAGTAAGACTTGTACGGCAGCGGATGGCGCTTAGGGCGACCGCGAGGAGATTGAAAGATGAAAACTTTATCGGCCAAACCCGAAGAGTTAGTGAGACAATGGCTTGTATTGGATGGTACGGGGAAGCCCATGGGCCGACTCGCCGCCGAAGTGGCCAAGCTGCTGAGAGGCAAGCACAAACCGATTTTTACAACGCACTGTGACACGGGTGACTTTGTCATCATCGTGAATGCAAGCAAGATGGTACTTACCGGCAACAAGGCTGGCGAGAACGTCTTTCGACACTCCGGTTGGCCGGGCGCTATCAAGTCGATCACCCGTGGTGACGAATTGGCGAAGAAGCCCGAAGAAGCCATCCGACGCGTTGTACGAGGCATGCTTCCCCACAACAAACTCGGGGATGCGATGATAACCAAGCTCAAAGTTTATGCGGGTCCTGACCATCCGCATTCCGCGCAGCAGCCGGTAATCTGGACCGGCGCGGCAGATTCGCAAGGAGAGTAACGAGTGGCAGTAGCAACCAAGTATTACGGAACCGGTAAACGAAAGAACGCCATTGCGCGAGTCTGGATCAAACCGGGTTCGGGTGAATTCTCGGTCAACGACCGACCGGCAGCAAAGTATCTGGGTAGACTGGTTCTGCACAAACTTCTGGAGCAGCCATTTGAGGCGACTGAATTGGTCGGCCGATACGACGTGATTGCGCGATGCAAGGGCGGCGGAATCAGCGGCCAGGCCGGCGCTATTCGCCACGGTATCAGCAAGGCGCTTCTGGAAGTCAATCCGGAGCTTCGCCCCATTCTTCGAAAACTCGGCTTTCTTACCCGCGACCCGCGAGTAAAAGAACGAAAGAAGTACGGACGAAAGCGTGCACGTCGAGGATTCCAGTTCAGCAAGCGATAAATCGCTATTCGAGCAGGCATTTGAAGGGAACAGGCGATCTGCCTGTTCCCTTTCTTATTTTTCGGGCGAGGTATGGGGATTGAAGGTGTTGATCACAGGCTTTGGTTCGTTCATGAACGTATCGGACAATCCGTCCGGTAGGATCGCCCGCGCGTTGTCCACACACTTTGCCGATCGGCACGAAGTTTCGTTGCTGGAATTGCCGGTCTCGTATTCTGAAGTTCAAAAGTTGCTGAGCGGAGCGTTGCACGTATCGCAGTGGGATGTTGTTGTTCTACTGGGAGTTGCTGGTCGATCTCGAAAGATTCGGATGGAGCGAGTAGCAAGAAACCAGGTAGATCAGACACTTAAGGGCTCTGATGGCAAACTTTCCGCACATTCCGTTATCATGGAGGGAAGTCCGGATCGGTTAACCACCAATGTGCCCATAGACGCCCTTCTGCCGCCTCAAGACGCGTTGCGTAACTCTTTTCGCATCAGCACTGATGCAGGACAATATCTTTGCAACTACGCCTATTATCTGGCATTGCAGGCTTCTCTTGCGGAAAACTCCGAATGTTGGACAATCTTCATTCACATTCCACCGGACGAGAAGACATTTGCGGAAGGTAATCGATCTGGTTCAATGTGGAATTCCGCTGATCTTCAGGCTCAAGTCGAGTTGATGGTCGAACGCATATTGGCCTTAAAGCCGAAATCAACGTCAGCCTGAACCAGTCCGGCAGTGGTCTGATCGCCAAATTTGAGGTATAATAATGATATCAAAGGTGCGCTCATCGCGCGCCTATTTTTGCGTGGAGACCAGAGTAACCAGATGATCATCGTTTCAGAACTAAGCAAATCCTATGGCACCAAGGTGCTTTTTGATAATGTAAGCGTCAAATTCGCGCCCGGCAATCGATATGGCCTCAGTGGTCCAAACGGCGCTGGCAAATCGACCTTCATGAAGATTTTGACGGGCGAAGTAGAAGCCTCTAATCGCGGAACGGTAGTCAAACCACGTCGAGTTGGCGTGCTGAAGCAGAACCAGTTTGAGTTCGATGAGATGCGAATTATTGATACCGTAATCATGGGAAATGCCCCCCTCTGGGAAGCGCTCGCAGAGCGAAACCACATCTGCGAACTTTCAGACATTAGCGAAGAGCAGATGAACCGCCTCGGTGACCTTGAAACCACGATTGCGGATGAGAACGGTTACATGGCCGAGATCGACGCCGCCGACATTCTGCGCGGAATTGGCATCGAGGAGTCAGCCCACACAGATCTGATGAAGACCCTGGCAACCGATATGAAGTTCCGGGTGCTTCTTGCACAGGCGGTCTTTGGAAATCCGGAAGCCCTTCTTCTGGACGAACCTACCAACCACATGGACCTGGAGTCGATTCACTGGCTGGAAGGCTTCCTGCACGAATTTAACGGCATTCTTATCGTCATTTCGCACGACCGTCACTTCCTAAATGCGGTCTGTACGCACATCGCGGATATCGACTACGACACCATCATTGTATACCCGGGCAACTACGACGACATGGTCGAGGCGAAAATGTCTTCGCGAAGTCGAATTGAGTCGGAGAACAAAGATAAAGCCAAAAAGGTTGCACAACTTCAGGAATTCGTCGCGCGATTTGCCGCTGGTCAGCGATCCAGCCAGGTGCAGTCGCGTAAGAAAGAGATGGATCGACTTGCTCCGCAAGAGTTAAAGCGATCTAACATTCAGAGGCCGTATATTCGTTTTGAACAAACGAAAGCTGCCAGTCGAGAAGCCGTAGTTACGCTGGGGCTCGCGAAATCGTTTGATGACTTGAAAGTTCTTCAGAATGTGAACCTTGAGATCATGCGCGGCGATAAGGTCGCGATCATCGGCGGTAACGGGGTGGGCAAGACCACGCTGATCAAGTTGCTGATCAAAGAGCTGGAGCCTGATG
>JBDUAM010000621.1:0-6282 GCA_040004655.1 Chthonomonadales bacterium
GTCGTTTTCCCAGTGTGATTGCTCGCATGTTAAGAGCCTTCCGTGCCGTTCGGTCGGTCACTGCACCTATTGCACCCAAGCCTGTTGATACAATTCAAGTATTTAATGGTCTTCTACTTGGAAGTCGACTAGTTAAAGAACAGAAAATTGAACATGCCAAGTGGCGACGTTGTCAAACAGTGGGAGATGCCTTAAGGTTAGTACCAGGACTTGAGGATATGTCGCAATCAATTGTTAAGGATGTACAGGTTTACGATCTGCTGGATATGTTCACCGACCCAGATCCGATGACTCAATACGTTCTGGATCCAGAACTATTGATCCGTCATGCTTCGGGATACCTGTATCAGGAAGCGCATTTCGAGCTTGAGAGAATACCGAGCTCTCAACTAGCATTCGAGGGCCTTGCGTGGCAGGACGCTAAATCAGGAGTTCCAAAGCGGGATGCTAGGTTTACCCCTCCCTCCTTGGCGCGTACAATAGTACAGCAAGCGTTTGACGCTTTCGGTAATTTAGTCAAAAACAAACCCGAGCCATTAAGAATATTGGATCCAGCTTGTGGCTCGGGAGTTTTCTTGCAAGAAGCCATTAGAGAACTCGCGTACCGCAAATTTAACGGTACCGTTATTGTGACAGGTTTTGACAACTCTGACGTCTCATGCGCTATTGCAACGTTCTGTCTCAAACAAGCAATTTATGAGCTTGAGCACGATAACATGAAAATAGATTTTGAAATTGAAATGCGAGACGCGTTAACGAACTCTTGGGGAAAGCACGATATTGTTTTAATGAATCCACCGTTTATGAGCTGGGAACGGATGTCTGGCGACGAAAAAAGCTGTGTAAACAATATACTTGGCGATTTGGTATCGGGGCGTGTTGACAAGGCTATGGCTTTCATATGGAACGCAACAAAGCATTTGTCGCAAGGTGGTGTTGTTGGCACAATATTACCTGGCCCCTTACTTAATAATGATAGTGGCTTCAAGTGGCGTGGCGCCCTGCAAAGTGAAATGATGTTGTCGTTGATCGGCAAGTTTTCCGGTTATGGATATTTCCCAGGCACCTTGGTAGAGCCTGCATTTATTATCATGCAAAAATTCATCCAAGGTGCAACATCACATGACATATCAATTAGGACACTGCTCGCAAGTGAGGGCCATGAGGACGAAAGCCTTCGTTTTTTGCGCCGGAATATATCCGGTGGTGTGAAGGAAATTGGTATCGACATTGCTGATCGAGTTGTAAGTTTAGATCCACTCAGTTGGATGCCGAAATCAAGTATAGATGATGATATTCGCAACAAATTGCAGGCCACCGGAATTACATGTGTCGGCGATCTTTTCAGCGTATTTCAAGGGGCTAAAACCGGCAAAAACGGCACGTTCGTATTAACTCAAACACAAATCAATGAGTTACCAAGGAATGAGCATAAGTATTTTCGCCCAGCGGCGGGCTCGAAGTCTATCGATTTAGGAACATTCTTAAATTCCCATTTCGTTTTCTACCCATACAACAATAACGGCGCAACAATTGGATCGGAAAGCGACTTATCAAAGCTTTTGCCACAATATTACAAGTCTCATTTGCTACCCGCCAAGGATGTTCTCATTAAACGGCCGGGTTTTGATAAAATCTGGTGGATGTTGACAAGACCTCGTAATTGGCAAATGTACCGTACACCAAAGTTGATTTCAAAATCATTTGGTCAGGCTGGGAGTTTCGCTTACGACAAAGAAGGCGATTTCATCGTAGTTCAAGGATACGCTTGGTTGTGGAAATCGCCAGCCTCGCCGAAAAAATCAGATGAATGCACAGTGAATAGCAATATTGATCAAGGTGATGAGCCTCTCGAACGATATTTTACTGAAGGATTTGATGAGTTTGACGATGGCCAGCTGCCTTGGGCATACTTGGCACTACTAAACAGCCCTCAATTCGAACGGTTACTAGGCCTGGTTTGCCCCAGAGTTCAAGGTGGCCAGTTCGATCTTGCAAGCAAGTACATCCACGATGTATACCTTCCTGATCTATCTGTGGAATCCTCTTTGGATGGAAAGGTAGTTCGGCAATTAGCAACAATGGGCCGTGCCATATGGTCTGGAGACCAAGTGCACGGTAAGACATTAGCGGAATTGGTCGCCAAAGCTTACGGAATACCACTGGAACAATGGGGCGTGGAATTTGGAAATTACGCGTGAGCAATTTGAAACAAAAGCGCGCTGCCAAGTCAGAATCTACAATTTCCGCTAGCGTTACCGAAATTGGGGCTATTCACGACTCTCTGTTAAATGGTTTCCGTGAATTGGTGGAGGGACAAATAAAGATTTGTACGAACTGGGATTGCAATGATAATTGGCAACGGTGTATGTATGGCGGAATCGTAGAATTTGATTTAATGGCAGACGTACAAGACGGAATACCTATTATTGCTCCTCGGTATGGTGAACGTTCTTCCTGTCCAGTTGTACGGCTTAGTGCTGATCGTACCCTTCAATCGTGCGGCGAAACTCCGTTTGTCGCCTGGCGAGAAGGGTGGAAGAGTTCGAAAGATTCTAGCGCTCCTTTGTTTGAGTTGATGTCAGCATCGTTTACATTTTTTTGGGGTACAGGCATCACGCCTGAAATGCAAATCATGAGGGCTGAATGGTATCAACCTCCGCACACGTCGGAAAATGCAGCAAATCCACATTGGCACATTGACTGGCCATTGCCTGTTGAGGAATGGATGATGTCTGGAATCCATCTAGGGATGGGGGATTGGGAGAGAGAACCACCATGGCAAATGACTTGTTCCGACAAACAATCATTAGTCGCGTGGGCAATACACACGCTGAAATACACTCGCCTACAATTTCAACATTTTCCTCTAGTCGCAGTTCGTTCTGATATTTAGAGAATGTGACTTGAGTATTATTAGAGTTTCTTAACGTAGTATAACGCTGGCATTGCGATTTATGAATCGCACCGTTTTCCGCAATCATTTAATATCACGCAAAAACTTCCGAAATGACGTTCCCGCCATTCACCGTGGCGCGTTCGTTTCGACCGTTGTGCAGATAAGTCAGGCCCCTGTGGTTCAGGCCGAGCGCCTGCAAGATGGTCGCGTGGATATCATGGACGTGTACCGGCCGGTCGACCGCGCGCAGGCCAAACTCGTCCGTGCTGCCGAGAATCTGACCGCCCTTTATTCCGCCGCCGGCCATCCAGATGGTGAAGCCGTAAGGGTTGTGGTCTCGGCCTTTGGCGCCCTCTGACATCGGGGTGCGCCCGAATTCCCCACCCCAGATCACCAGCGTCTCGTCCAGCAGACCCCGCGCCTCCAAGTCGGTAAGCAGCCCGGCAATCGGCTTATCTGAGATCGCGCACATCTTAGAATGGTTGCCCTCAATGTCCGCATGGGCGTCCCACTGACTGCCCGTGCCGCAGTAGAGCTGCACAAATCGCACGCCGCGCTCCACCAGCCTTCGGGCGAGCAGGCAGTTAGTCCCAAACTTCGCCGTGATGGGATTATCGAGTCCGTAAATCTGTCGCGTGACCGCCGATTCGCTCTTCAGATCGACTGCTTCCGGAGCCTCCGCCTGCATCCTGAATGCGAGCTCATACGATCGCAGTCGAGCTTCCAATTCCAGGTCACCAGGTCGACTATCTTGATAGTGCTGGTTCAGTTCTGCAATGAAATCGAGCTTGTGCTTTTGTCGGCCATCCTCCGATCCCGCAGGCGGCGCGAGGTTGAGGATGGGGCTGCCGTCTGAGCGAAACTGGGTGCCCTGATAGACGCCCGGCAGGAACCCGCTGCTCCAGTTCTTCGCCCCGCCGATCGGTTCGCGATCATCTAGCAGAATGACAAACCCGGGCAGATTGCGGTTGGCCGCGCCGAGGCCGTACTGAACCCAGGCGCCCATGGAGGGTCGACCCGCCAGAATCTCCCCCGTGTTCATCTGGCACACCGAGCCCACGTGGTTCAGCCCATCCGCCCAGCAGCTTCGCATCATCGTCATTTTATCAACGTGCTGCGCGATGTGCGGGTACCAGTCTGAGACCGCAATTCCGCTCTGGCCGTACTGCTTGAAGGACCGTTTAGATGGCAGGAGTCCGTTGCGACTGGTCCCCATCGCCGTCGCGACGTGCCCGAAGGAGGCAGGCAGCGGCTTGCCGGACATCCGTTCCAGCGCAGGTTTGGGGTCAAATATGTCGATAGCACTTGGGCCGCCCTCCATGAAGAGCCAGATGACGGACTTCGCTTTCGCGGGCATGTGCGGCTCCCGAATTCGCAGCGGATTCGCGCTATCATCCCCTCGCCCCGCGGAAGCCATCGCCTCTTCATGCATCATCGCGGCCAGCGCCAACGACCCGAATCCCGCGCCAGCCTTCCAGAGAAGATCGCGTCGGGTGAGGTTTTTAGGAATATGCGGTTGTCGGTTGTTATTATTCATGGCTCAATCCGTGTAGACGAATTCGTGAGAGTTCAAAAGGGCGTGGCAAAAGTCGGTCAACGCCTGTAAACCGTTCTGGTCAGATGGCCCTGCCAGCTTCGACTGACCCACTATAAACTTCATTGCGCGTTCTCGCTCCTCGGCGTCCGGCAGGCGAGAGAAGGCAATTCGGTAGGCGAGGTCGATCTGCTTTTCTGCATCCGCCCCGACCGCGGAGACCAGTCGTTTAGCGAAACCCTTGGCAGATCGATTGCTAAAATCATCGTTCAGTAAAAAGAGAGCCTGCGGCGCGGAAGTCGTGACCATTCGTCGACCGCATGCTTCGTGGGTGTCCGGCATGTCAAACGCCTCAAAGAATGGATATCGCAGGTTGCGCTTCACGAATACGTAGATGCTGCGTCGGTTGCGCTCTGCGGGGTCTTTCGAGTCCGTCCATCCGCCGCGCGTGGTAATTCCGGACGGCAGTTCCGGGAAGATGCTCGGACCGCCCATCTTCGGATTCAGGTCGCCGCTGCAGGTGAGCATGGCATCCCGAATGGCTTCGCCCTCCAGCCGTTTGCGAGCAAATCGCCATAGCAGTCGGTTTTCGGGGTCGACCTTCATCGCAGCAGCATTTACTACAGAAGCCTGTCGATAAGCGTTGGACGTCACCATCAACCGGTGCATCTTCTTAAGCGACCACGCCGAGGTGCCCGGCTGCCCGGACGTAAATTGGGTGGCCAACCAGTCGAGCAGTTCCGGGTGAGTGGCCTGCTCCCCCATCGAGCCGAAATCGCCGGGCGTGCCCACAATCCCTCGACCAAAATGATGTTGCCACATCCGATTGACCATCACCCGTGCGGTCAGCGGATTCTCCGGCCGGGTGAGCCAGTGAGCAAATGCCGCCCGTCGACCAGATGTAGCCGTCCCTACCGGTGGAATAACTGCTGCCGACGGGTCGAGCAGTGACAAAACACCAGGAGGCGTCTCTTCACGAAAGGCGTTGTAGACTCCCGTGGCCAACAGGTGTGTTGTCGGCGCTTGCGGACCAACGTCCGTCACGGCCCACGCCAGCGGTTCGGCGGGTTTTAGGGAGGCATATTTCGCCAACTCCGACTTGCAATCGTTGTACTCTTTCAACGCGTCTGGTTTCAGATTTTTCGGATCGAACGATCCCAATTCGAGCTGCGGCATACCTTTGTAATATAGAATCCACTGCAGCGGAGTTCGTTTTTCGGGAGCCGTTTCAATCGCCTCCTGCACATCCGGAGAGAAGCGTTTCTTTCTATCCTTGAAGAACTGAGCTCGCGCTGGCTCTTCCAGCTTCGCCATTCGTGCTCGCGCATCGGCTGTCTTCTCTTGCCAGATTTTCAGCTTTTCGTCATGGGAAGCGCGATCAGTCGACGCAATCAGCGGCATATTACTGTGCAGCTTGATGCCGGCAAAGAATGCCTGCAGGCGATAGTAGTCGGTCTGTAAAATGGGATCATATTTGTGGTTGTGGCAGCGCGCACAGCCTACGGTAAGCCCCATGATCGTGGACCCAACCGTGTCGGTAATATCGTTCAGAATCTCCTGTCGGCGCTGAAGCAGGTCAGTCGCGTTGCTCTCATCCGGACCGTGGATGTTGAACCCGGTAGCGACCAGCGCATCCGTACTCTCGGGGAAAAGCTCGTCCCCCGCGATTTGCTCCTGAATAAACCGATCATAAGTCTTATCTGCATTGAGCGATTTGATCACATAGTCGCGATACCGCCAGACATTCGGGCGCATCTCGTCGCTCTTGAACCCCTCACTCTCGGCATACCGCGCCACATCCAGCCAGTGCCTCGCCCACCGCTCGCCATAATGGGGCGAAGCCAAATAT
>JBDUAM010000221.1:0-1894 GCA_040004655.1 Chthonomonadales bacterium
GCACTTTCGACAACGATTCAGGATCGTTAACGGCCCAGCCATTCTCGGGCAAAAGGCGGATGCGGGCACCGTTGGCCCCACCACGCTTGTCGGTGCCGCGATAAGTGGCAGCGGAAGCCCAGGCAGTTTTAACTAGCTCATGACCAGACACTCCTGATGCGAGAATCTTAGCTTTGAGCTGGGAAACATCTGCACTGTCGACCAATTTATAATCGACTGCAGGAATTGGATCTTGCCAGAGGAGCACTTCTTTAGGGACTTCTGGACCCAGGTAACGTGAAAGTGGTCCCATATCTCTGTGTGTCAGCTTGAACCAGGCCTTGGCAAATGCGAGCTTGAACTCCTCCGGGTTATCCCGGAAGCGCTTCACGATCGGCGCGTAGATTGGGTCAAACTTCAAAGCAAGGTCAGTCGTAAACATCATCGGAGCGTGTCTTTTCGACGGATCCTGAGCATCGGGCACGGGTTTGGCTGCGTTTGGATCTTTCGGCGTCCACTGAATGGCTCCAGCAGGACTCTTTGTTTGAACCCAATCCAAGGTAAGCAAGTTGTTTAGATACTGCATCGTGAAGAACGTAGGAGAAGAGGACCAGGCGCCTTCGAGACCGCTCGTGATAGCGTCGTCGCCCTTGCCAGTGCCGTATTTATTGTGCCAGCCGAAACCTTGAGCCTCGATACCGGCGCCTGCAGGTGCAGGTCCCAGATTTGAACTGGGAGCAGCGCCGTGCGCCTTACCAAATGTGTGACCACCAGCGATCAGGGCGACAGTCTCTTCGTCGTTCATCGCCATACGTGCGAAGGCTTCACGAGTGTCTTTTGCCGCGAGGAGAGGGTCGGGATTGCCGTTCGGGCCTTCGGGATTTACATAGATCAACCCCATTTGGGTGGCAGCTAGCGGCTTCTCAAGCTTGCCACCTTTGCTGCGATTGTCCGACATGAACTTCGCACCAGGTCCCCAATACACTAAATCCGATTGCCAATCATCTGAACGTCCACCGGCGTAGCCGAAGGTCTTGAAGCCCATAGATTCGAGAGATACATTGCCTGTCAGAACCATCAGGTCGCCCCAGGAGAGCTTGCGTCCATACTTCTTTTTGACGGGCCAAAGCAGTCTGCGCGCCTTATCCAAGTTTGCATTGTCAGGCCAACTATTGAGAGGTTCAAATCGTTGCTGCGCACCGCCCGCGCCACCACGGCCATCGTAGATACGATAAGTGCCAGCTCCATGCCAGGCCATACGAATGAAAAATGGTGCATAAGTACCGAAATCGGCGGGCCACCAATCTTGCGATGTTTTCAAAACAGTATCGATGTCCGTCTTTACAGCCTTCAAATCGAGTGTCTGGAATTCTTTTGCGTAATTGAAATCCTTACCCAGCGGGTTTGACTCAACATCGTGGGAACGAAGCGGTGCCAGGTCTAATCGGTCCGGCCACCAGAAATCGTTCTGCCGAGGGGCGCCGTCTGCCAGCGCAGGAAGGGTCTGTGCTGTCATCGACAACACAATAGCTTGAATAACCAGAGCTTTTGTTACTCGTTTTGTCATGGAGTGATTCCTTCCTTGCGGTTACCGGCACCAATTCGTAGAGTTATTGACAGTTAATTTTGTGGCGTGACTGAGTACGAATGGTGAACGCATTCCGCTCATCTTAGAATCAGAATACTTTTAGACTAACTCTAAATTCAGGTAGTGTCAAGGCTGAACCCGATATAAACACAGCGCTATTTTGGCAGCTTTTTAGGGAAAGCGTGAGCTGGATAGCGCCATTTTGAGCAAGCAGGATTTCAAGCATTAGTTGATAATTGAGATAGTCACCGCAGCACAATAGAAACTCTCGAATGAATCTAGCTGATTCAAAATTTCTACTAGATTTATTTGCAACTACGGTGCTTG
>JBDUAM010000262.1:0-6267 GCA_040004655.1 Chthonomonadales bacterium
GAAGCCATGCTTTCTGATCAAAGATTCAACGTAGCCCACAGGTTCTTGCGACTCAAAATCTATCGCTATTCGAGCAATACAGGGGATGTCTATACTCTTTTCGTCGTTCCCAAGAATTGTTGAATAGACTGGAATCTTGTACTCTACAACGCCTCCGGACATATCTCGTTATCCCTTTCACTAATTGTGGGACCTAACTTCAAGCAAATCACTTCAACGCATTGGATGAAACAAATCTTGATCATTCTTCAGATCGATTCAGTACAATGACCATTTTGTTGAGATCCCTTTCAAGTTGGCCCGGATCCTTAACTTCTACATTGTTCATGGTGCACCAATAAAATAGTTGCAGTGCACGTTCGTACCTGGCGGCGGGTAGCCCGTGAATGTATCTGTGTAGGCGACCAAATTCACGGTTGGGGTGAAGTTCCTCTGGAGAGCAGGTAAATTTCCTTCCCTTGCACATGCCCGCCGTTAAATAACCATTTACCGTTAGTATTTCACCGGCTAATTTACCTATGACATTAACTCCCTCAGAACTTAACGCCAATCGACCCGTGACCCTGGCGGGGAAGATCGCAAATGCAAACGCTGCCGCCCGAACCTTTGTTTCCCTGACAAGAAGTTGAGATACGGCAGTGGAAGCGGTGTCAGGATCGGGGCAGGTGTCTCTCAGAAGTTCGACTTTCTTTGCCAGGTCGCGCTCTATGTGAAACCTGTAGACCCACTGTTCCCTGCCCGTATGCATACTGTAATCCCATGCCAGATTGTGCGCCGCACGCACCACTTCAACGGGCGGCGCTTTACCCCATGCAATATTTGGAATGGAACTATAGATAGCGGCCCAGAATTCGTCATCAATAGCGTTCCCACTGATTACGGTGAGAGCTAACAACGTCCGAGAGATCAATCGAGCCCTTCTCGGAGAGATCCTGAATCCGGCTTCGATGAGCGCAGTCGTAACTGCCTGAGAGTAGAGGATTATCTCTGGCGGACATGTCTGGATATTCTCCTCAAAGTCTTTGCGCCAATCAACGATTGCTTTTCGCAACTGTTCATCTGGTTGAGACACCCGCCCTTCGCCGGCCGGGTCCGCGACACTGATCTGTTCTTCGCCCGTAAGATCGCTCCAGTCGCCTACAGTTATCAGCAGTGCAAACCGATCCGCCAATGCATGGTCAAGAGGCTCCGAACCTGCATACCCATCTGTTTCAGCATCATCTTCGATATATGGGTTCATCGCTGCCCACCTGTACCGAAGGTCCGACAAGGGCATCCCCTGGATCTTGCGCTCATGAATGAGGGAAAAGAGTCTGTTTTGATGCTCCGGTCGACACCGGCTGATCTCGTCGATCAAAACCGATTGCGCCCCCCAGACTGTTGCAGGCGTCTCAAGAAAGTGGATGGATGACTTGTTTTCATCCGGGTAAGGGAACCCGACGAGATCGTCAAAGGAGATCATACTGGCGTTGTAGTGCCTGTGCTTAAGACCCAACGCTTCGCTGATGCTATTGAGGAGGAAGGTCTTTCCAGTCCCAGAGCGACCTATTAACAACAGGGGATCTTCTGTGACTAATGAGGCGAGGATGAGCGGTTCGATAGCGTCAAAGCCGTAGACGCCTAATTGCCGTAAGAAGCGGGGTGCAGATTCTGCTGTGGTTGACAAGGCATTCTCCTGAGTAGATAGAGTTGCCCCAGGAGGTCAGTCAAACAAAAACCACCGCTCGCAAATGCGCCCGGTGGTAAGTCCGGGAGAGTAAGAAATTCGAAGTCTATGCTTCGCACATCAGGGAGTATTCTCCCCATTGGCACCGTAGCCTCTCCAGCCCGGTTGCCGGATCCTTTCGGATCTCTCCTGATGCATCTTTATATTACCACAATATTTTTCATGTCAACAATTTGAACTGGAAATGTTGAAGTTGGAGGAGGAAGACCGAGTTGCGGGCCGAATTTCATCGTTGCAATATGGCCTCAAGTTCCGTTTTTGACCCACACCTAACCTCTCCCTGCGCGGACAACTTTTGTCTTGCCGTCCAATTTCTCGCGCGCAAGGAGAGGAAGCCTTCGGCGACGAAGCAAATGGGATTGTTGAAACCAAACGACCGTTTCGCTCGTTCGTTTTTTGAGTATTGGTAGTAGAATAGTTTTTGTAGGTTAACGTAATTGAAAGTCTCAACCGTCTGAAAAGGTGGGCTTCTGTGAAGAGCGAACCCATAACCAGTTCAATAATCAATTCTCGTCCAACACGCTCTGGCCCGATGCAGGTTCGGCAGGCTTTCTGGTGGCCGCTAGGTGATCGGACTGAAGATTATGTTTGCGACTTTTTGGTCTGTCTGTTAATGCTATTTCCTGTATGGCTAATTGACCTAAGAATCTACATCATCATAACAATTTTGATCACACCAATTATTGCCTATGCCTCACAGAGAAGTACATTCTCAGTTGACGCTACGGGACTGACCGAAAAATTTGCCGCATTTGGCTGGAAAGAGCAGCCTGTTAAGATTACTAAATGGTCCGATATTCGAAGTTGGAGCCGGGTAACGCTTGGACGCCGACCAGCGATCAGGATATTATCTTTGGGCGGGGAGATCGACATCGTTCCGGGCGGAAGCAGGGAGTCGGCGGTTGCAACTCTCGACCATGTGGAAGACGAGATGCGTCGGATTATTCGGGGTTTGTAATCTGGTCGGATTCTCCGTTTTTTACCCTCACCTAACCTCTCCCTGCGCGGACAACTTTTGTCGTGGAGACATGTTTTTCGCGCGCAAGGATAGGAAGCCTTTGGCGACGATCAATGAAACCGGAGGTTGTTGCGACGTATAAGCAGATCCTTTGTACCTCAGGATGTCTCGTCAGTAAGTCACACGTATCCAACTCAACAGTAGAAAACGCCGGGCCATGTCATCCTGAGCCATACCGAAGAATCTGATTGTGCGTTGCGTCAAGTCGACAGACTGGAACCAGCCGCCAACCTTTTGGGCAAGTACTAATTCGATCCTTCTATTTAATAACAATTACAACTTCAACGGAGCGCGGGCGTCCCCGCCCGCACAATGAGATTATCGACAATCGTGCCGTGAGCATCACGGTGCGCCCGAGGAGGGGCGCGCTCCGATTACTCGCTCGGTACCGAGGAACCTGCTATTGCGAATTGCCCACCGACACTCTTAATCAGAACGAAAAGTTCCCTGTCCTCATATGGCGAAGCCTTGAGCCCCACCGTTCACGGTGGGTTGACGCGAGAACTGGCGCAGATCAATGAACCCGGTGGCCGTTGCGTCGGATCAACATTTATGTAATCCCAACCAACTTTTGACTTGACAAAATTATCCAA
This sequence comes from Chthonomonadales bacterium, assembly GCA_040004655.1. Lineage (GTDB taxonomy): Bacteria > Armatimonadota > Chthonomonadetes > Chthonomonadales > CAJBBX01 > JBDUAM01. Next base: position 3,338 of record JBDUAM010000262.1, read on the forward strand.
AAGATTCTATATTTCAACAATTCACGAAATGTTGTATGGAGACTTGTAATGGCAGTCATCGCGCCGCCGATTCTGGATATGTCGACCATCTTCAAAGCCCTTGGCGACCCCACACGCCTCCAGATTTTTGAACTTCTCTGCAAGTGCGAATACCCGCTGACCCTTGCCGACAACGGCGACGTGCGGGTTGTCTGCGGACCCACGGTTGGCGAAGTCTGCTGCAGTGTCACGGGCGCGGAGAAGATCAACTCGAAGATATCGTTTCACCTCAAAGAGCTTCGGCTTGCAGGGCTTATCCTCGTGGAGCGACAGGGCAAGAACATGGTCTGCAACGTCAATCGACAGGCGGTCGAGATGCTGCAGACGTACTTTGGGTCCAGATTACAACCGCCCATTGAACCATGCTGTTAGTCCGATTTAGAATTCAAGGAGAAAACAATGTCCCAGAATATTCCGCTGCTCGACCGATCTGATGTGCGAGCGATGGTCAGAGAGAAATATGGCGCTGCGGCGCTCACGGTTTTGAACGGCGAAGGCGCGGCGTGTTGCGGTGGTAATACCGGCGGCGGTAACACGAGTTGCTGTGGAGGCGATGTCATCACAGGCGCTCTCTATTCCGATACGGAGGCTTCCCAAATCCCAGAGGATGCCCTCCTTGCGTCTCTCGGCTGCGGCAATCCGACTGCCCTGGCGTCACTCGCCGCAGGAGAAGTCGTACTCGATCTCGGCAGCGGCGGCGGAGTGGATGTGCTGCTCAGCGCCAAACGAGTCGGCCCGACCGGATTTGCCTATGGCCTCGATATGACGGACGAGATGCTCGCCCTCGCTGAGCGAAACAAAGCCGCCAGCGGCGCGGAGAATGTCAAGTTCCTCAAGGGACATATCGAAGAGATTCCGCTTCCCGACAACACGGTCGACGTGATCATCTCCAACTGCGTCATCAATCTCTCCGGCGACAAGGATCAGGTTATCCGCGAGGCATTTCGTGTGCTGAAACCGGGTGGTCGATTTGCCGTCTCCGACGTGGTGGTGGAGGGTGAACTTCCCGCCGCAGTCCGCGCGGATATGGAAGCTTATGTCGGCTGCGTTGCCGGCGCACTGGAGAAAGACGATTACCTCGGAAAGCTCGCCGCCGCTGGTTTTGTGGACGCTGGCATCGAGCCCACGCGTCGATACACGTTCGCCGATCTGGAAGCTACGACATGCGTATCCCCGGCCGTCGCCGCGATGAGCCCGGAAGAGAAAGCTCGACTTGATGGCAAGATCATGGGCGCCTTCATTCGCGCGAGAAAACCGTAGCATGAAAACCGTTCTTTTTGTCTGCGTGCACAACGCGGGTCGAAGTCAGATGGCGGAAGCCTACCTCCGCCAGATCGCGAAGGTGGAGAATGTGGATGTCGAATCCCTCTCCGCCGGCACCGTTCCGGGCACGCAGGTCAACCCGATCGCGATGGAAGTGATGAAAGAAGAGGGAATCGACCTCACGACACACACTCCCAAAGTCCTGACCCAGGAGATGGCAGACCACTCGGACAAGGTCATCACCATGGGATGCGGAGTCGATGCGGCGGCTTGCCCTGCCCGCATTCACCTCTCAGAAGATTGGGGACTGGATGATCCGGCGGGTCGACCGTTGGATGAAGTCCGCAGAATTCGAGATGAGATCAAGGTGCGCGTTCATCAACTGGTAAATGAATTGAAGGCGGCGGAAGCATGACAGAATCGTTTCGCCGGTACCTGGGAGAGTTCATCGGGACCTTTGGCATCGTGTTCGCACCGGTCGCGCTTTCGTGCGCGAATGCTGCCGGGTTTGCCCACACCGATCTAGTCGCTGCGGCTGTAGTATCGGGTATCGTCGTGACGGCTATGATCTACGCCCTCGGTCCCATCTGTCAGGCCCACTTCAATCCGGCGGTCTCGCTCGGGTTTCTGGTGACCGGAAAATTCCCTTCCAAATGGCTGGCTGGTTACATCACAGCCCAGTTCTTCGGGGCATTTGCGGCTGCTTCGGTTGCGAAGTTGATCTTCGGAGTGGCGGCGGGCACTCATCAGCCAACTCACATCACGCCGATCGCCGCTGCCGTGTTTGAGACAATCATCACCTTCATCTTGATGTTTGTGATCTACACGTCTGCGATGGAGAAGTCCAACTCCAGCACCGTGCCAGCGCTCGCCATCGGGATTACGGTGATCGTGAATGTACTGATCGCGGGGTCGGTGACGGGTGGATCAATGAACCCGGCACGCTCGTTTGGACCGGCGTTAGTGGCCGGACCAGAAGCTCTTCAGCATGTTTGGATCTATTTTGTGGGACCCATTGTGGGTGCGCTTGTGGGTGCATTCACGGCAAAGTCATTGATGAAACTGGATGAAAGTCCCTCGACCGTTACGATACATTAAGTGGTTCCGTGACGAATTTTGGTGTTAATTCTAAACGTTAAATTCGGTTGGAAGTTCTGTTTATTACCCTCACCAAATCTCTCTCTGCACAGTCAACTATTGACTCGGAGCCAAATTTCTCAGGCGCAAGGAGAGGGAGCCTTCGGCGCCGATCAATAAACCCGTTGGTCGCATCGACGCACAAGTACCTCAATCCGACCCCATGATGACGGGCTGGTCACGTCATCATGTGGCGAAGATTTCATCCCACAGCATTTTAGTTTTCAGCCCTAAGAATGCCTTCGGAGCGCGGACGTCCCCGCCCGCACAGAGAGATTATCGATACAAATGTCGGGAGCACCAGGTTGCGCCCGAGGACGGGCGCGCTCCGATTCAGTTGTTCGTTATCCAACTAATTGACAAGCACAATGTTTTCGGAGCGCGGGCATCCCCGCCCGCACAGAGAGAATATCGATACACATGTCGGGAGCACCAAGTTGCGCCCGAGGACGGGCGCGCTCCGATTCAGTTGTTCGTTATCCAACTAATTG
>JBDUAM010000521.1:0-1890 GCA_040004655.1 Chthonomonadales bacterium
CAGCTTTGACCGCCGGTATCTGCTCGTAGGGAACGACAATTCCTGGATCGTAAATGTTTACGATCTTGAAACCCTTCAAGCGACGCCTTATATTAAAATGCCCGCAGGCCACTACCCGCGCTCCATTGCGAGTTCCGGCAAGGCGACCTTGGTAGCCAATCGTGTGGCCGGGCCCATCCACACAATCGATCGAATCGACATGGCGACCCGCACGGGAACGCAGCTTCCCACGCTCGGCGTTTACGAGAACACCATCAATATAAGTACAATCTTGATTGCCACACCTAACGGTTCGTCGATCATGGCTGCGCAAGCCGATGGCGGGCTTCTTTTGTACAACGCAAATGTCGATTCGTTCACCATCTCACGAAAAGGCACGGACAAGCTCTCGGGAGCTTACGCTGCATCGAATTTTGACCAGTTCGTAGTGGGCAACAGTCTCCTCAACTCGTCTCTGGTTTCCACCCGGCAGTTTGGGGTAAGCTCGGGCGCAACCGCCGGATTCTCGTTTATCGATCAGGGAGGATTCCGGACCACCGCTCCGAATGCTTCGAGTCCCGGCGTCATCGAACGCATCAATCTTACGGGTTCGGAAGCCTTAACCTCGACACGCATTGTGGAAGCGCCTGTTCTCGGAGACACCAGCTTCCCATTCACTAGAACGCTGGCGCCACTTTACAGCCGAAGCTCCATTGTTGTGTTGACGACAAGCGGTTTCACCGTCCTTCCTTGGAATTACGATGCATCGGTCGCCTCTCCGGTGATTGACAGGATTGTGAACGCCGCCGACTTAACCAGACCGGTCGCTCCGGGGGGACTGATCTCAATATTCGGAAAAAACTTGAGCCCGGTCAATGTCGCTACCAGCCAGTTGCCATTGCCGACAGCGCTTGGAGAGAGCTGCCTTGCAGTGAATGGCGTGGCCGTTCCGATTTTGTTCGTCTCTGAGCAACAGATTAACGCACAGCTTCCATTTCAGATTGAGGGCAATGTAACGATGATCCTTCGCACGCCTGGCGGCATCGGCAACAACTTCAACCTGCAGGTTCAGCCCACCGCGCCCAGTGTCTTTCGGACCGGCCAAGCTGGCCCCGATACAAGCATACCAACCATCGTTAGACAGACCAACGGCGAACTCGTCACCTTATCCAACCCCATCCATCCGGAGGATTTGATCGTGGTTTTCTTAACCGGGATGGGCAACACGTTCCCTGCGATCGATGCTGGGGTGCCGGCTCCCGCGGATCCGCTGTCGTTAGCCATTGTTCCGCCCGTCCTAGATATCGCCGGAGTTCAACTTCAAGTTACGTATGCGGGGCTTTCACCTGGCCAGGTCGGGGTCTATCAGATCAACGCGATCATTCCACGCAACGTCAAAGAAGGCGTTGCGCAAAGTCTCAGAATCACCCAAGGTGGTTTCACGACCACGATTCCTGTGAGGGTCGTTCAATAATTAACAGAGATCCCTAGAATGAAAAAGCCAACTGGAGACTCGGGCAAACCCAAAATCTCCGGTTGGCTTTTTAGCTGTTTTGCCCATCTCGTGGATCGTGGCTTCCAGCCCACTTTCCCATCACGGTGGTGTGCCAACGAACAAAACAGCATTCAGCACCGTCGACATTGCGGGCCGATCATGCTGAACATAAAACTCAATCCGACTTGCGGATTAGGCGCTGAAGGAGCTTCCGCAGCCGCAAGTTGACTTTGTGTTCGGATTGTTGAACTTAAACCCTGAACCCTCTAAATTTTCCACGTAGTCCACTTCCGCTCCGTCGAGGTACAACAAGCTGGCTTGGTCCACAAAAACCTTTAAGCCGTCGTAATTGTAGGTTTTGTCCAGCATACCGGGGCTGTTCTCGAAAGCCATTGAGTAGCTGAAGCCCGAGCAGC
>JBDUAM010000110.1:0-1886 GCA_040004655.1 Chthonomonadales bacterium
TTGGGGCGTGACCAGCATCATTGATAGTCATCCACGTTTGGGAACACCGGTGGATATGGGACTTATGGTGGCGGTTATTCGTCTCAACAGCAGCCATCCGTGCCATCTTACGGTGGCGGCGGAGTCTCTCAGAATTGGCCGCCGCCGGCGGCAACCCCGGGATCATCTTTTCCGAATCCTCCGCCTATTTATTCCCCTCCTCCACCCTCGAATCAGGGAATGCAGACGGGGAGCCAGCCTTTCGTCAACTGGCAGGCAGCTATGGCCAGCAACCCTGCGGCCATGGCGCCACCGCCATTTCCATCGCGCAAAGCCGAACCAATTTTCTCTGAAAGCACCCGAACATTCTTCAAGGCGATGGTTATCGCCATAATCGTCGGTGCGGCCGTTCTCGCATGCGTGCTCCTATTCTTGAGCGCCTACGCACAGCAGCAGAAGAAGGGGCTTGCCAACGCCGTTATCCAGAACGTCGCTGCTGGTAAAACTAAACTCGAAGCAGGAGATTACTCTGGCGCGGCGGCGGTTTTTGAGGCGAACTTCCAGAGAGCTCGTGGAACCGATGCGGAGAACACCGTTCGCGATGGACTGGTAATATCGTACAATCACCTCGGCATCAAGGCTTACGAGCAGCGAGATTTCCGCATCGCCGAGGATTGGTGGTTCAAAGCCCTTGCCATAGATCCCAACAATGAAGACGTGAACGCGAATATTCGACGGGTGTACGACGCAATCGGGTCAAAGGACTCTCGTTTAGAAGATTGGCGTAGCAATGGATCTGGCAGCGGTCAGTCGCCAGGAGCTTCTAGCGGCGACAACTCCATTCAGGTAAAAGTGCAGGAAGCACAAACTTTCCTTACGTCTGGCGAAGCCGCCATGCAGAAGGGCGAATACGACACCGCTCGTAAGGACCTGCAAAAAGTTGTCGAAATGGCATCCGGCACCGATATCGCCCAGCGCGCACTCAATGACCTCAATCAGATCAACCTCAAACAGACCGAAGGTTCACAATACCTCCAGTAATATTTCCGTCTCAATCTCCCATAATTACGTACTTGTTTCGGCCGTTTGTCAAATAATTGAACTTTCGCGGTATTCTTCTCGTAAGACAAAATACTGAATTTGTCAAGTTGAGGAGAAGGGATGTGCGATGGCAGTTGTCCACACTAAGACCGACACCCGCGAACTGATTGTTGATGCCGCTGAACTTCTGTTTGGCCGATACGGATACAAGAAGACGACGGTCGAAGATATCGCGACGGAGATGGGAGTTAGTCGTGCGACCCTCTATCTCTACTTTGAGGGCAAAGAGGCAATCGCGCTAGCATGGATCGACCGCAAAAACGACTTGATTTATGGGGAAATGCTGGCCATTTCTCAAGAATCCGGTGATCCCGCCGATGTTATCCGCCGAATGTTAATTGCGCGCGTGATGAACGTTTTTGATCGGGCTTGCACCCTGACGGACAGCATTGATGACTTGCTGGCTGCACTCAGACCCGCCATCTTCCTCCGCAGAGAGAAACACCATCAGGTTCAGGCGGACGCATTTGAGACAGTGATTAAGCGGGGGCAAGCAACTGGCCAGATAGCCCCGGGAAATTCCGCAAGAATCTCCAGAAATCTGATTATCGCCACCAATTCCCTCATGCCATACAACTTGAGCGCCAAACAGTTCAGCCAGCGAGACTTGATACTGAACGAGACCAATGACCTTGCAAATTTCCTTTTGTCCGGACTCTTGAGTCGGGAAAAAATAAATAGTCCCGGCCAACAGTAGAATTGCCAAAGGAGCAGTAGAGTGTCAGACGAATTTAACACACCAGAAAATAAAGAAGCTGCGCCCATACCGGTCGTTAAGAAGAAATCGCCGATCAAAAAGATCATCG
>JBDUAM010000302.1:0-6249 GCA_040004655.1 Chthonomonadales bacterium
CCCCATCGTGAACGATGGGGCTTGAGGACTTCGTCCAATTAAGCACGAAACCGAGTGGAATGCCTTTCCGAACTCGTAATAACCCGTCATCCTGAGCCAGAGCGAAGGATCTGCTTGTTCGTTGGGTCAAAGGGACAACCATGGCCGAGCAGAATAAGTTGCGTCGGACGCCTCTTCTCCTTGCCGATGACTCACTTCCTGTTACCACAATGTTGTAACGGTAGGGGGAAGATCGAGATGGGGGTCGAATTTCAACGTGGCAGCCTGTCGAGAGTTTCGTCTTGGACCCTCACCTAACCGCTCCCAGCGCGGACAACTTTTGACGTAACGTTCAATTTCTCTCGCGCAAGGAGATGGAGCCTTCGGCGACGTCGCCAATAGTGTTCGTCAACTTATCGAGCTTATTTCTCGCTTTTTGTTGATGGTGCAGGCGACGCCGGAGCCGCAGCAGGTGTTGGAGTCGCTGGAGTTGTTGTCTCTGTCTTGGTTTCCGTTTTGGTCTCGGTAGTGGTAGTAGACTCGGTGGTAGCCTTCTCGTCTGTTGCGGCGGGTTTGGCTTTTGGGCTGGTTTTGTTGTAGTCGTTCACATAAAACCCGGAGCCCTTGAAAGAGATCCCCACGGGGTAGACGAGCTTCTTCAGGTCGCCACCGCACCCTTCATGTATCTTCAGGGAATCTTCTGTAATCTTCTGCACAATCTCAAACTGCTCTTTGCATTTTTGGCATTCATATCCGTAAGTCGGCACGTGTTGGTTCCTCGAAAGTCGAATTGTTCTGGACTTCTATTATAGCGGATTTGGGGGTCGAGGCTACTAACCGTTGATCTTAGGGTGTTAAAAAGAGTGCAGCTTTTCATTTCTCCTGTTGAGAATACAAAAATGCTCCGGGTTTTATATTTGCGCCTATACCGTAATTTCTGCGTGCATTTGCGGTGTTGGTCGTTACTGATTCGATATTGAAGTCGCCGTATTTGTCATGCTGATACAGTTGCATGCCAGGTTTCAATCCAGAGTTTGATCCTGCGTCAACGATTACTACTCCGAATTCCGGCTGTTCCAATACTCTGCACGCGACAGGTTTAGGGAGAATGTAAGGCTTCCACTTGGCTGGAATTGGAGGCGTCCCTGAAACGGCTTTCTTATAATCGTCCAACCTAATGAAGTTGTAGCCCATATATAACCGCCGAGGTTCAAATCCAGAGTTGATATTGCTACAGAAGTACTTCAAACCATCGTCTGAGTCACGTATGAGATAGTGCCGATCTCCCCATTTCAGTGGTAACACTGCGGCCGGCGCACGTTCCCATTCCTCGCGAATCACCTGTTGCGTCAGCGCGACAAGTTCGAAGTGCTCCTTCGTAACCTTAATGTATCCCGATACTCCCCTCGGTTTTTTGCCAACAATGTCTTCTGCCGTTGCGGTCTTGAATTTACCATCTGGGAATATGCGTATGGTCTGCCCGTACCTGCTGTTGCCCTCGTAATATTCGCCGACAAATGGTTTGATCATCTCCAATTGAACTTTTCTAGGCACCTCTTTGACAGCAGGTTGCTTCTTACTCTCTCGGATCAACCTCAGTCGCACCTGTTCAAGTTGGGCCATGGTTTGTATTGGCTGGTAATCTGCATAGGGTCGATGGAGGGCGATCATGCAGGCTGCAAGGTCACAAATGCGAAGCGTTGCTTTACCGGAATCAAACGGGAAAAGATATGTCGACGCTTGTTCTGTGGACAACATCGTGTTGTGAAGCAATGGCGTCAACAGGTCCATATCCCATTGTCCGTCGCCCTCTTGCAGGGCGCGAATGTAATTTGACATTCGCGATACCTGACCCGCCGATGACTTGAGGTATTGCGTGAAGAGAGCTTTAGCCCTCGATGTGCCTGATCGTCGCAACAAAAATAAGCAACGGAATTCGTCGTAAATCACATTGCTTCCGTCTTCGCGGGGATCGTCCTTGATAGCAGTTGGACGTTTTCTTAGGGACGTCAGCAGAAACTTCTCTAACCGATCAGTTTCAGGATGGGGAAAACACATGTAGCACGCAAACATTACTCTTTTTTCAATTGCCCGCCTACCAAGTCGTTGGATTGCAGAAAGAATGATCGGGTCATTCGACTCCCGGACTGCATTCAGAAGATCTATGAGGAAATTTGTTTGGGCATACTCCGGATTGCTTAGGCCACCTAGCGCATTTGTTCCATCAAAAACCCATGCGATTTGCTTTGAATATTGCCCCGGGTAATAGTACGTTAGCAAACTTGCAGCATTTGCTGCTTCTCTTGATCTCTGTTCGAAGGTATCGTCATAATCCATTTTTATGGACTGAAAGTCATTCAGCAGAGATTTTCTAAGGCGATCATCAGGATTTGGTGAAGACCAGATCTCTCGGGTTCGTGCGGCAAGTTCAGGGTCGCTCGTCGGGCTCGATATATTTCTGCCGAAATGGCTTGGGGGCGTGAATCTGCGATTGACAATTTGTCCGACTAGAAAGAAACATATGTCTCCAACGGTGACATCATACAGTCGTACATTTGCTATGTCTTTATGATAGGAGCTCCCGCTCCATTTCCATTTCGTGTTTTGGATATTGGCGAGATCATAGGCGGTGAACGGTAAATAGGAGTCGATTGGTAGCCCACCGAGTGGCGCTTCTGTCCAGTCAAATTGAAGGTTCGTTTTAGTTGGGTCATCCAGATGTTTCAGGAGAATGGGTAATGCCCGAGACCCGAGCACAACGATAGACGCAAGTTCATCGGTGATTGCTTCGTGCCGACCGGTTTCCAACATAGGTTCTGGGAAAACGGCCGAGAATAGAATGTTGGATCGTAGGTGGGTTCGACCCCTCGGACCGTAGGTCCACAGAGATAACTCATTGGATACCGCAACAATCCTGCGGACAATCTCAAATTCGCCGATGGGCGCCTTGGGTTCTTGAGACAAGGATACTGCTGGCAAGATCAGCATCACGAACATCAGCCAGCATTTGATCGAATATTTGATTTTGAAACCCAGTTTTTCCACAATGATTGGACGGTTCCGAGTATTTCTACGTTACTGTTAACATACCGTAATGATGGCCGATGACCATCATTCAAGGTTACAATGGTAACGCTCGAACTATTCAAAGGACCCCTAAACCATGCCGACTCTAACTCCAATCGCACTTCAGCAGGTGATCATGACCCTGGCGGGGCTCAGCCTGTTGCTTGGCCTCATCTGCATCATCGCCATCGGTCGGGCGCAGAAGTATCGGCAACAGCTTGAGGATGAGCGGTTTCGGCAGAAGAGCCTCTCCACCACCTACGGCAAGATCAGCGAGCAGTGGTTCCCGCTGATGGACGGATTCCCGTACGATTCGCAGGGCTTCCGGTTCCTTGGGAACCCCATCGACGGCATCCAGTTTGAGGAAGACCGCATCATCTTCTGCGAGTTCAAGGCGAATCGATCCGGGCTCTCCACGGATCAGCGTCGCATTCGGGATCTGGTGAACGCGGGCGAGGTCTACTGGGAGGAGTTTCGGTTTTCAGACGGAGATTAGAAACGGCAGACCGCGAGTGGTCGAATTGGGCCAATCGCGGTCCGGTAGAACGGACCCTTAAAACTTGGTTCCGATAGATAGGATATATCGAGACGTACTCCGCTGGGCTCCGGGCGCCGGAGTTGAAGAGTAGTCCATCAGTATTCTTGCGCTAAGCGTAAGGCTGCCGGAGAGCGCTTGATCGAAGATAAGGTTCGTAACAGCATAGTAGTCGTTTAAGTTGCTCAGTTTTGGATAGTAAGTGAGGTCGTGCCGAAAATTCGCTGTCTTGCTGACCCGCCTGGTGTATAAATAACCGGCTTGACCCGAAATGCCGCTCTTATTTCCGCCGGTAGTATATGCTTCACGCCTGTAGGTTAGTCCGGCCTCGGTATTGAAGGTTGTATCTGCAGACTTGATCCAACGATACCCGAGTCCACCTCCAACAATTGTACGTAGATCGATGGCGTTGATCCTGTCCTTACGGATTCGGAAGTTTCCAAATCCGTATGTCTTCTCCCCCGTGTCGAAATTATAATCTCCGTTGAAGAAGGTCGTCTCCTCCGTACTGGCTCCATTTTGTCGAGTCGAGAGATAGGCCGCATCCAGTGCAATCAGACTTTTCTTCATCTTGTAATTTGCGTTCGCCAACAGCTTGATGGAATCTGTGTTCACGGCTGAGCGTGCGAAATCCAGCCCCAGGCCGATTGTTCCATGCCATTTTGGTGGAGGCGGATCCTCCAACCGAACGGCAGCCGGCATTTTCAAGAGTGATTCCGTGCCAGACAATGTAATATGATCGGGCAAAGCGCATGCAGAAAGCGACAAACTCGCGGCCATGGTGACCAGTCCAGCTGTGGAAACCAACTTGTACATAGGAATTCCTTTTCAAGCTTTAATGGAGGCGCGAAGTGGAGCCGATCACGAAACTGATCGCGCAAACCTGAAGTACATTTTGCAAAGTCCTTACCTATTCCTTTTTGCTGATGCGTCTGAAAGGGAACAGATGATGCCCAATCGGCTCTGGGGGCCGATGCCTGAGTGCGAAATATAAATTTAGTATCGTGATTGCTACGTTTGCAGGTTGGATTATGAGCAGCTTTTTTCGGCCACTCAACGAACTCTACCTACCAGCAGATTACAGCCCTTGCGAGATTGCCGTTGAAACTTACCCCTTCAAACGGCTATCATGTAGGGGCTATTTGTCGCAAACGAATTCAGGAGATCTCCTTTGAAGATACATGAGTACCAGGCCAAAGAACTTCTTTCGAAGTATGGCGTGGTTGTTCCAAATAATGCAGGTGTCGCGACTACTCCGGCTGAGGCGCGCGCTGCGGTAGAAAAATTGGGTGGACGGGGCGTGTTGAAGGCGCAGGTCCACGTTGGTGGACGAGGCAAGGGCGGCGGAATCAAGATTGCTAACAGCCCGGAAGAAGCCGAACAGCTCGCCACGAAGATGATCGGCATGCTGCTGAAGACCCACCAGGCGCCCGATGGCGTCATCGTGGAGAAGCTGCTGATTGAAGAGCCAATTGACATTGTTAAAGAGTTCTACATCGGCGTCGTGCCAGATCGTAAGAGCCAACGAAACGTGCTCATTGTTAGCGCGATGGGCGGCATGGATATTGAAGCGGTCGCCGAGGATCATCCGGACGCGATTGCAAAGATGCCGGTCGACCCGGCCATGGGACTACAGGATTACCAGCTTCGTCAGGTCTGCTTCGAGGCGAAACTTCCCACCGAAGTGATCAATCAGGCGGTCGTCTTCCTGCGCAACCTCTACAAGTGTTTCAACGAATCAGATGGCGCGCTCGCCGAGATCAACCCGCTTGCCGTGACGGCAGATGGTCGACTTCTGGCTGCCGACGCCAAGTTCGACATCGATGACAACGCGATGTACCGGCACCCGGAATTCGCGAAGTTCAAAGAGGAGAGCGAAGAAGACGAGATCGAGGCGGAAGCGCATCGACGCGGAATTCAGTATGTTCGACTCGGCGGTCACATCGGGATCATCGGGAACGGCGCGGGGCTCGTCATGGGCACGCTGGACGAAGTGAACCGAGCGGGCGGCAAGCCGGCCAACTTCCTGGATATCGGCGGCGGCGCGAAGGCGGAGTTGGTCCGCAATTCGCTGGAAATCGTGCTGATGGACCCGAATGTTCGAGGCGTCTTGTTCAACATCTTCGGTGGTATCACCCGCGGCGACGAGGTTGCCAAGGGCATCATCGAGGCGACCCAGACCATGGACATCAAAGTCCCGATGGTCGTTCGGTTGGCTGGCACCCGCGCCGCAGAAGGCGCCGCATTGCTGGCAACCACTACGCTCATCCCGGCAACCACCATGCAGGAAGCTGCAGAGAAGATCGTCGCACTGGCTGGGTAACCCGCCAGCTTCAATTTGCTGATAAGTTGGAGGTAACCAGATTGACTTATATAAATACAGATGGTTTTGGGATGGATCAAGATACTTTTGATGAATTACCCGATAATTACATTTTCTGGGTAATTGTCCTGAAGAGCATAAATGAGTTCATTCTAGGTCGCATGAATTCATTTCCCGCATTCATGTCGCAAGACGATGCAGATCGTGTAATTGTTGCACTTTGCAACAGTTACACAGTTTAGCCCGGTGACCTAATATCTTCAACGTTAGTCAAACTTGATTTGGAAAAAGCCGCAAGTGATAAAGGCCGTGTTTTAGAAATTCACAGGCCGGTTGACGCCGGCGA
>JBDUAM010000419.1:0-6242 GCA_040004655.1 Chthonomonadales bacterium
TGCTCGACTTCTTTACGCTGCCCATCCAGTGATGTGTCACCAGAGCGTCCGCAACGTAAAAGACTTTCCATCCACCCTTCTTTACGCGCCAGCAGTACTCAATTTCCTCATAGAACATAAAAAAGATGGGATCAAGGACTCCGACTTTCTCCATCGCCGTTCGCCGGATGAGCAGGCACGCGCCGGAAACTTCGTCGACTTCACAAGTCCTATCGAAGTCAGCACGGCCGTATTGGTATTTTCGGTTGTAGCCATCAATATTAAATCGACGCAGACCGGAGACTGCAAGAAACTCGCGCCAAACGCCAGGGAAGAGTCGACCGTTCAACTGAATGGAGCCGTCTGTGTTCAACAATTTTGGACCAACTACTCCGGCTTCGGGATGCTGTCGCATGAAATCCACAAGCAATGCCAGGGAACCTGTATATGGCTCCGTGTCCGGGTTGAGCAGGAGTACGAATTCTGCCGTGCTCATCTCCATTTGAAGATTGTTGGCGCGAGCGAATCCGAGGTTCTCATTGCTGGCCGTAAGTTGGACTTTGGGAAATTCACCGCGTACCATCTCGACGCTGTCATCTGGCGATGCGTTGTCGACCACGGAGACGGCATAACGGAGATTCGGGCATGCATCAGGAATAGATTTCAGGCACTTGCGAAGCAGGTCAGAGTTGTTGTAGCTGACGATGATAATGCCGAGGTCGACGGCAAATGGCGGGTCGAGATGATCCAAATGAGAACATTTCCGGGAGAGTCTGATACTGGATGTCCCCTTTTTGGAGACATCCAGCGATTTCAGGCTATTACTTGTTGCTCTGTAGATAGGCGATGAGGCTCTTGAGGTCCTTGTCGTTTATCTTGTCTGCGCCGTATGCCGGCATCTTGTCAGACTTTAGCGCGATCTTCGGGGTTCGGATGACTGCGACCAACTTTGCAGCGGTCCATTTCTTATCCTTGCCCAGGTGACTCAGGTCCGGAGCGGTTTTGCCGCCCTTATCGCCGATCATGTGGCAGGCCGTGCAGCCATTTTCCATACTCAGCTTTTTACCAGCTTCCAGCATTGCTTTGGTTGGCGCAGGAGATGCGACAGGCTTCTTCTTCTTACCCTGAGCGGCTGCTCCGGTGAGCGTAAGGCCAGAGATTAGGACGGTCGAAGCCAGAAGGCTCCCGACCAGGAACTTAACTCGAGTGTTCATCATGATGACAACTCCTTTCGATTGCAAACTTTTGGACTATGTTTTGCAGCTGGTTTCATACTTGATTAACGAGAATTCATCTGTTTCGTGCCACAGATTTCTTTATTGGACAATGAAGTCGATTTCTCCTGCCCGACCACGCTTATGTATGGCGGAAGAAAAGCCTGTAGACCTCAAAGACGAAAACACATGCCCAGAAAATAGTTACCCACGGGTGCTTCACCCAGCACCGCCACTCTCGTACGCCCTTTGCATAGGCAGCCACATAAAACACCGTCGCCAGACCACTTAGGGCCAGAAGCGAATAGTCCCGAAAAATGAGAACGAGAAACGCCGCCTTGCAGAAGGTAAACGCGTATCCCTCAAACTCTCTCCCCTGCCGTTCTCGGTCATATTGGGACAATCAGGACCGCCCTGCAATCGCCAGCGGGATCGACGATTTGAATTTTGGTTTGCTTCTATGCAGAATGTTGTATTCGCAGAAACTGATGGCCTCGCCGTCTTCGTTCAGGATCATCGTGCAACACTGGTCGATGCGTTTGTGGTCGTAGGTGTGGGCGTCCATGAATGGTTTGACTACAATCCGGAAGACTCGTTCGCCAAAGAGCATGGGGTCTCGCAGCCACGGAAGCGCTTCACGCATGCCGCTTCGAGCAAAAAGAATGGAGAGATCCTTTATTGCCTGGCCGCCACGGAAGTGTATTGTATCTGACCAGACCCGCCGAATGGCGCCACCAACAATCCCTGCAAAGCTAATCCGATCAGAAAAGAGGTCCATGTAGCGTGCGACATCCAGATGCCGGGGCAATGGCGTCAACTTGGTGCGCTCCTTGTTCAAGAAACCGTATGTTAGCGAGCAACAGTCTGGATGCGAACACGGCAGGCCTACAAAATCGGTGGTGACCAATTGTCCGCTTGTCTGTTCTTGAAGTAAGCGCAGGACATCAGTCATGGTCAGGCGATCTTCGGGAACATGGTCGTTCTCGTATCGACCGGCAGTCATTACTGGCTGGAAGGTGATTCCGTTGATATTTTTGTGCTTAAGGGCAAATCGATAAAGTTCACCGATCTCATCTTCATTCACCCCACGTTCCACGGTCGGTACAAGCGTAACAAACACGCCCGCTCTCCCGGCCCGCTCAATAGCCAGTGTTTTATCATTAACCAGGTCGCGGCCGTATAGTCGCTCGTGGACCTCCGGCCGAAAGCTGCCGAAGGAGAGATAGATCTCCACTCGCTCGCGGTGGGCCGCAATGGCGTTCAGGGCAGTGTCATTCTGTGCGATCCGGAGTCCGTTGGTGTTGATGAGGATTCGCCCGATCGGATATTTCAGGCACATCTCAAGAATTTCAGGAAAATTGGGATGAATGGTTGGTTCGCCACCGCTGATCATCAACAGGTCGAGCGCAGGCTGGAACACGAAGAATTTCTCCAGTCTCCCTTTCGCCTCGTCGACCGACATGAAATCGTGGCCTTTGGCGTCAGCATAGCAGGTAGGACATCGAAGGTTGCATGCTTGCGTGATCTCCAGCAACAAAACGCAGACAGGCGGTTTGGTGTCACAGCCTTCGGGTCCACAGCAGCAACCCCCTACTCTTTCTGGCGTATATTGTCGAATTCGGTGGTATTCATCGGCATCGCGGGAGAGAAGCGCGGTCTGTTCGCCATGGGTCGGACATGTGGATTTGAGAAAGATGTCGTTGCCGAGTTGTTCAATTCTGGCTTCAACGGGGCGCAGGCAGATGCTGCAGAGGCCTGTAGTCGACTCCTGCCAGATAATTGCTTCGCGCTCAATCGCTAAATCACTTTGCATCAGAACCTACCATGAAACGGAAATCCAAGAAGCGTTGAAAAAACCCTGAAACCAAAAATGAAGGCAAATCCAACGGCGAGAACTACCATGAATCCAACTCTCAATCCTGCATTGAACCGCTTGTCGGTCTTTGCAGATGTGGCGTCGATGATTGCAAATACTATCCAGCCGAGACAGAAGATCAGACCGCAAATTGCCCCCACTGCCATCCCGACAGAATAACTGGACTTGTCTCGGACGCCTGAATTCTGCGTTGCAGGACTACCGCAATTTGAGCAGTCGGCAAGCCGATCATACATGACCGTACCACAATGAGAACACCTATTAGATTGTACATGAGGATCGCCAATTCCGAGGTTGGGCAGGTCGCGGGCGGGAAAATGGATAGTACTGGTCACTTCACGAATTTTAGTATTGGCGACTATGCGCCCCTCGGCGACCCAGGTCGCCAGACCAGTGATATCTATAGGTCCATACCATTTGCCGTCGACGCCGAGGACCTCGTAATTCATATGCGACTCTCAATGAACATCATCGGTACTCTTTTGTCCATAATCATCGTTCCAATTAAGTAATTCATGGATGCCCGGTCCACAACCAGTTCAAGACTCGAGGCATCGTGGCACAAACAGCAAAGGCACCCAAAATCCCGACTGTAAATCCGATACCCAGACCCGCATTAAATCGACTGTATGATTTGATGATGCCATATATGGCGATGAACGGCACAACCATCCAGCCCCAGCAGAGAACCAAAGCGCAGATGTCTCCAAGGGTGACACCCAATGCAAAACTTGAATTGTCAGGCGGCACTATCTGCGCAACACCGCAATTCGGACAATTGCGTTTGTGGGGTTGTAACGCCATGCCGCATTGCCGGCATTTTTTCACACCAACATTCGATCGGTCAGCGTAAAGCGCATCCAGTGTCTCGGCTGTGAATGTTTCTTCAGTACTTGCCACACGAACAAGAGTGTGTCGACTGATTCGGCCTTCGTCGGCCCATTTGATCAACTGATCAAGGTCGACGGGACCATGCCATGCTCCGTCGGCTCCCATGACAGAATATTCATTGGCACTCAAATTAGTACCTGTTCACTATCGTTCATCACATCGCTGGAAAACCATGTAACCACCAATGAAATGACGTTCCAAGTAAATACCAAAAGTAAATTCCACACAGAAATCCTGCGACCAGTCCTCTACAGAATCTGTTGTGATTCAATACCGAATGGTAGATCCAGACGGGAGGTAGCACAAGCCACCCTACACAAACGAATACGGCGCACGCAAAGCCAATAGCGGAACCCTCAACGAAATTGGAGGTGTCTTCAGGCTCAACGGCCGTATGTGAAGTCTCAAGTCTGACCACATTTTCTGGTGAGGCGACAGCATCAAAATCCAGACCAAATGGCAAACCACCCGTGACCCCCGTAAAGTTCAGGGCGGAGATGTTTTCGGCACGAAACACGAGTTCACTGCCCGGAACGGTTACCGGAGTGTTCCGGACGATTCGCCCCTGGCCAACCCATTGGGCCATTGTCGGAAGGTCGACAGGACCATACCAAGCTTCATCCGTGCCGTATACAAAGTATTCTCTGGTGGCCATGCTGTAATGCTTGCTATCTTCCTATGGAAGCCAGGCACACTACAAAGAGTCCAAGCGAAATGACCGCTGCTACTAGAACGGCGATATTACACCCTCTGTTTATTCCGAGAACAGTTTTATTGACCTGCCCATGCCGTGCACCGCAATAACCGCAATTGGAACGAAGTTGGTTAGTTTTTCTTCCGCAGTTAACGCAAACGTTGTCGCCCACGTAGCGCGGGGTAGCAAACGACAATCCGATCTCACCGGCGGTGATGATCTGTTCGGTTCCGTCGGCACGCATAAGTGTGGTCGGTTGTATTCGACCTTCTACTGCCCAATGCTGTAGGGTTTCCATGTCCACAGGACCGTACCACTGCCCGTCTGCACCCTGTACAGAGTATTTCACGTGATGCACCTCACAGAGAAGTCGGGAGATTGTCTCCCAACGAAATGGTGCGCAATCGCTGGTTGAGAAAAGGCGGCGATTTGACTCGGCTCAATCTCACCAACATTGTTGAAAAAATCACGCCCGTCAGCAGGCAGAATATCTGCCCCTTGGAGAGTCCGGTCGACTGCGCCGTACCAGACTTCATCCGTACCGTAGACATAATATTCTCTGGCGGCCATTCCATTTCGGTGGTTACTTTCCCATGGATCCTACGAGCGATCCAAGGAGCAATACGAGTTGAACAACCACGATTACCACTACCAGAAGTGCGACATTACACCCTTTGTCAAGTGGCCGACCAGTTGAAGTGACGTGCCCATGCTGCACGCCACAGTAACCACAATTTGAACGAGACGGATTGGTTTTTCTTCCACAGTTAAGACACACACAGTCCGCACCTTTTCGGGATACAGCAAACGATAATCCAATCTCGGATGCGCTGATTATTTGCTCGGTCTCTTCGGCGCGAAGAAGCGTGGTTGGTAAAACACGCCCTTCAGACACCCAGTGCTGTAGGGTTTCCATGTCCACAGGACCGTACCACTGCCCGTCTGCGCCCTGTACGGAGTATTTCATGCCTGTTGCCTCATGAGGAGATTGGGAGCTTGTCTCCCGACGTAATGGTGCGCAATCGTTCGTTGAGAATGGGCGGAGCTTTCATTCGGCACAATCTCACCAGCATCCCCGTGAATAGAACTCCGGTGACGAGGCAGAAAATCTGACCGTTGGATAGTCCGGTTACGTTACGAGGGCCATCCCTGTAGAATTCCACGCCAAATCTTCCCACCGAATAGAGCAGACCCTGAACAGCGAATATCATGCCCTCTGTGTGTACGCGCTTCCAGGCAAACAAGAGGATTACGAGAATAACAACACAAACCGCGGATTGGTATAGCTGCGTTGGGTGCCGGAAGGCGCCATGTTGATGCACCGCCCACGGGAGGTCGCAGGTTTTACCGTAACAGCAGCCGCCAACAAAGCAGCCAAATCGACCAACTATCTCGCCAGCTGTCATGCCGACGGCGAAGAGGTCGCCGGTAGACCTTTTGAGACCCATTCGGCGCTTGACGATCTCTACCGCGATCCATCCGCCAACGATTGCCCCGAGGATGGATTTGCCCGCGGCGGCGCCAAAGAGAAACTGACCAATATTCGCACCGAGGAGACCACCAATCAGTCCTGCACTTATCAGGGTGT
>JBDUAM010000459.1:0-6237 GCA_040004655.1 Chthonomonadales bacterium
GATCCATACGGGGTTCGCCATACGACAAGAGACAATCGCTGGGTGGCTTCCGGGCGGAAGATGGTCATTTGTCCGCTATCTCGGTCCCGTTCGCGAGCGCTTTCGCTCCCATTTCTACATCGTCGCCGAGAAAGTGAGATGAACGCTCCTGACCGCGGTCGCCGGATGAGGATAATCCACATTCTCTGGAGCGGAGGAGTTCACTTATAATCTGAAAACCCTGAAAAGGGCCACTATCGTTGGCGAGACTACGGGTGGAGGTGCCAATCCAGGGAGCAGCAAGCGCATCAATGCCCATTTCTCTGTCTTTGTGCCTTCAGGGCGTGCGATCAATCCGATCACAAAAACAAACTGGGAAGGCACAGGTGTCAAACCCGACGTCGAAGTTGCCTCTCCTCAGGCGTTGTTGGTGGCCCAGCGAATTGCGCTTCAGAAACTGCTAGAGAATGCGGTCGATCCTGAGCAAAGGAACTCGCTCAAAGAAGCTCTATTGACGCTACCGAATAGACCTTAATGTGAATAGTGGTCTATCCGTGATCGCATCATGACTACAAATTGGGTTGATGTAAATTAACTATGGATTATGCGCCCTGAGGAATCTCGGTAAGAATGGCGAATATACAAGCATCCCAAATGCATTGTCCCAATTCCTTGCTTCAATCCCGACACGCTCACAAATTTCAACATAGATAAGGTGCTTTCATGCGAAAATTGATCCTTTGGCTGGCTGTCGTACAACTATCAATTGGGGTTTCAGGGATAGCGTTTGCTCAGATCAAACCAACCCCGCCATCCGCGACAGGCATCGACATTCACGATACGCGATTGCTCAGCCTTCCGGCGATTAGCAAGGATCACATCGCGTTTATCTACGCTGGTGACCTCTGGACCACCGACCTCGACGGAAAGAACTCCCGTCGACTCACAGCAGGACAGTCCATACCTGTCTCCCCTATCTTTTCGCCGGATGGATCGACTATTGCCTTCAGCGGGCAATACGACGGAAATCTGGATGTGTTTGTAGTTCCCGTGACTGGAGGTTCGCCCCGGCGGTTGACGTGGCATCCTGGCCCGGATATCGCGATGGACTTCACTCCAGATGGCAATTCGGTTCTCTTCGTTTCGCAACGAGCGTCGTTTTCAAACCGATATACCCAGCTTTTCACGGTTCCGGTTAAAGGTGGAGTGGAAGAGCAGCTCAATCTGCCAAACGCTTTCAAAGCGGCCTATTCTCCGGATGGAAAAATGATCGCGTATACGCCATTGAGCGAATCATTCAAGGAATGGAAACGATATCGGGGTGGATCTGTTTCAACCCTGAATATCTGCAAACTAAACGATTATTCTGTCGAGAAAATTCCACAGCCAGCCACGCGATGTAACGACACCGATCCGATGTGGATTGGCGAGAAGGTCTATTTTCGGTCAGACCGGACGGGAGAGTTCAATCTCTTCTCATATGACTTGCGTACTCATAGTGTAAAGCAGCTCACAACCCACACCGACTTCCCCGTTTTGTCAGCCCGTGCTGGCGGGGGCCAAATAATATACGAGCAATCAGGCTACCTCCACAAGTTTGATCCCCAAACGGGTAAGAGCGCCAAACTTACGGTTGGTGTAGCGGCGGACCTTCCTGAAATTCGGCCGCGCTATGCAACTGGTATGAAATGGCTTCGAGGAGCCTCACTATCCCCCACCGGTGCGCGTGTTGCGGTCGGGTTTCGTGGTGAGATAGTTACAGTGCCTGTCGAAAAGGGTTCACCGAGAAACATTACAAATACTCCCGGCGCTCACGAACGTTCCCCAATCTGGTCACCGGATGGCAAGAATATTGCCTATTTCTCTGACGAATCAGGTGAGTACGAGTTAGTTATTCGATCTCAGGACGGCAAAGGCACACCGAATCACATCAAACTTTCCGGCGCTGGATTCTACGAACACTCGTCGTGGTCGCCCGACAGCAAGAAGATTGCCTATACCGACAATTCACGGACTTTCTATTATGTAGATGTGGCAAGCGGCGTTTCTCAAAAGGTCGGGTCAGACACGATCTATTCACCCATTCCCACTACAAACGGCGCACGTTGGTCCAGTGACTCCCACTGGCTTACTTATGAATTGAACGGTCGAGCCAGCATCCGAAGGGTCTATGTCTATAATCTTCAGAATTCCAGGTCATATCCAATATCCGATGGACTGAGCGATGCTTATTCACCCGCATTTGATGAGAGCGGTAAGTATCTCTACTTCCTTGCCTCCACAGACGCAGGACCGGTTCGAGACTGGTTTGCGCAGTCGTCTATCGACATGCGTTCGACTAGCGCTATTTACATGGTCGTATTGCGTAAAGACCTCTCTTCCCCACTTGCACCCGAGAGCGATGAAGAGAAGGCGGGAGGCGGCGTAGTTGCCGCCAAACCTGGCGAGGCGCCGGTAGAGACAAGAATTGACTTTGATGAAATCAATAATCGCACTCTGGCTTTGCCACTTCCGAAGGCAGATTATCAAGACCTGCAAACAGGGTCCGAAGGGCAAGTTTACTACCTGAAAGCGGCTCCTACTGCTGGACCATATGATGCCAATCCCGCCGGATCAACGCTTAACCTGTTCGATTTGGGCAAGCGAAAGAATGACATTCTGATTGCGCTGGCTGACGGTTACGACCTATCAGTGGACCACAAGAAGTTGATATACGGGTCGGCAGGTTCTATGTTCGTTGTTGCGGCTGGTGGCAAACCGGCCCCCGGCGATGGAAGAGTTGCGCTAGAAGCAATTGAGGTTCGAATTGATCCCGGTGCCGAATGGAGTGAGATTTTCGATGACGCATGGCGCATCAATCGTGATTACTTTTATGCGCCTAACATGCACGGACTTGATTGGCCTGCAATTCGAGCTAAATACGCCCAATTCTTGCCACACTTGTCCTCACGAAACGACCTGAATCGCGTGATGCAATGGATGTTCAGCGAACTTTCGGTCGGACACCATGGCGTAGGTGGCGGCGATCAACTCATCGAGCGCAAGGTTGTTTCCGGTGGACTTCTCGGTGCGGACTATGTGGTCGAGAATGGTCGATATCGCTTCAAGAAGATTTATGGGGGACTAAACTGGACGCCATCGCTGAGATCCCCTCTTACCGAGCCCGGTGTAAATGCTCGTGCAGGTGAATACCTGCTGGCAATCAAGGGTAAAGACCTTCGAGCGCCAGAAAATGTTTACGCGGCATTTGAAAACTCCGCTGGCCATGTTGTTGAAATCACTCTTGGTCCCAACCCGGATGGAACAGGTTCTAGAACCGTCAATGTTGTACCCATAGCCAGTGAGGCAGGATTGCGCAATCGCGACTGGGTGGAAGGCAATCTTAAAAAGGTCGACCAGGCTACTGGTGGTCGAGTTGCGTATGTCTATGTTCCAGATACGGCGAATGACGGCCACGAATACTTCAAGCGATATTTCTATCCGCAAGCGAATAAAGAAGCGGTCATCATCGATGAACGGTTCAATGGTGGTGGCGACCTCGCGGATTACTACCTTGAAACGATGAGACGCGTTCATTACGCGGATTGGCACATGCGATACGGTGAGGAGCTAAGTACCCCACTAAACGTAATGGGTCCCAAAGTCATGATCATCGACGAGACCGCAGGATCCGGTGGCGATTTCCTTCCTTGGATGTTCCGCAATCTCAAACTCGGAAAGATCATCGGCAAGCGTACCTGGGGAGGTCTTGTTGGAATTCTTGGGTTCCCGACTCTGATGGATGGCGGATCGGTCACCGCGCCAAATGTGGGAATCTGGACGGAAGACGGCTGGGTCGTTGAAAATGTTGGAGTTCCGCCAGACATTGAAGTCGAACAGACGCCAGCGGATGTGATCAATGGTCACGATCCGCAGCTTGAAAAGGCGATCCAGGTTGCGTTGGATGAACTGAAGAAGAATCCGCCAAAGACACGAACTCGACCGGCATTTCCGGTCAAGAAATAGAAGACCACGCAATAGTGAAAGTCATTCCGTTGGCCACCATACCTTGCAGATCGACGGACTGGCTATCTAACTGTTACGCCTGAAAGGATTACGGTTGTGAACAATACACTTCCACCGAATACACTTGAAGAAGCAATGTCGGCCCTTAAGCAATTTGCAAATGAAACAGTACGCACGAGAAATATTCGGGATGGTGCGCCGGACAATCAGTTTGGCTTGACCACGACGGATATCCGCACGATCGCCAAGTCGATCAAGAGCAATCATGAACTCGGACTTGAACTCTGGGGAACCGGAAACATTGACGCAATGATGTTGGCTACGCTGATCATGAAGCCTAAATTGCTATCTGAAGATCAATTGGATCGCATGACAAGCTCTATTAGTTTCTATCACGTAGCCGATTATTTCATGACAAACGTTACCAAGCTTCACCCCTCGAAAGAGGCAATGCGCGTGCGTTGGATGGAATCGGATCATGTCATGCTCTTGCGGGCCGGTTGGAGTCTGACCACTGAACGAGTGATTAAGAATCCTGATGGCCTTGATCTTGCCGCTCTCCTTGATCGTATTGAGCGCGAATTGGCCCCAACCCCATACCTTGCTCAATGGACCATGAACTACTGTCTTGCGGAAATCGGGATCAAATTCCCTGAGTATCGAAAACGAGCCCTTGATATTGGCGAGAAACTCGGGGTTTATCGTGAGTGGAAAGTATCAAAGGGTTGCACATCCCCCTTCGCACCGATCTGGATTAACGCGATCGTCTCACGACAACATTAGCTTCTCCGGCACGGTTCATGAATATTGAATTTAAGAGCAAAGTTTGGTACTGGAAGGGTCCAGCACCGTGGTACTTTGTTACTGTGCCAGCCCAACATGTACCTGTTCTGAAAGAGATGTTGACACAGGTTACCTATGGCTGGGGTATGATCCCAACTCGGGTGAAGATCGGTAATACCGAATGGTCGACCGCAATGTTTCCGAATGATGGGAGTTACATCATTCCGGTTAAAGCCAGTGTGAGAAAGGCTGAAAAAATTGATGAGGGCGACGAAGTTATTATCGTCCTTTCGGTCGGATAATCTCCAGAGTCCGGTTGGTGGAAAGAACGGGTGCAATATTTTGATTAACGACTGTAAATCGTAAGTCATAATCTCACTATCAATCGTAGGAGGATCATTTTGCTAACGTTATCCGGATTTCTTCCACGCTACAAGGCCGCTGTAAAGTCCGCTGTAGCACTTGCCCTCTTCTCAATCCAAGTCTTAGGGCAAGCGCCGGCAAGGGCACAGCACTCAAAAGCAATATTCATCGACGGACAGGCACAAATCGTTCCAGCGTTTGAAGATTCAAAAGAGTGGATTCATGAGCGACTCTGGGTAGAAACGGAATTCGATTCTGATCACGATGGTAAGCGTGACCGTATGCACGTTGATGTTACTCGCCAAAAACAGACTGACACAGAAGGCCTTCACGTTCCTGTTGTCTACGAGTCCTCCCCCTATTTCGCAGGCACCGCGGATGGTTCGTCCATTCTGTGGAATGTGAAACAGGAACTTGGAGACAAACCCCCGTCTCGCACGGTTCATCCTGACATTCGATTTGAACCAAATAGAACTAGCGTTTCTAATTCGTTGGTTGGAACATGGGTGCCGCGTGGGTTTGCGGTGGTTCACTCAGAAGCTCCAGGCACTGGCCTATCACAGGGAAGCCCGACAGTTGGTGGAGCACCCGAACGACTGGCCCCAAAAGCAGTCATTGATTGGTTAAACGGACGGGCCAAAGGATTTACAACTGCCGATGGCAACCAACAGGTCTTCGCAAAATGGTGTACCGGAAAAGTTGGCATGACCGGAACTTCATACAATGGCACAATCCCTGTCGCGGCAGCTACTACCGGCGTCAAGGGGCTTGAAGCGATTATTCCTGTTGCTCCCAATACGTCTTATTACCACTACTATCGCTCTAATGGGCTCGTACGACATCCAGGTGGATGGCTCGGTGAAGATATCGACTCCTTGTATGATTTTATCAACAGTGGTGATCCCGTTGGTAGAGCGAATTCGAACAAGCTTTATCGAGACGGCGAGTTTGCTAAAGGGCAATCCCGCGAAACCGGAGACTACAACTCTTTTTGGGCAGAACGCGATCTGCTCAAACATGTAGGCGGAATAAAATGTGCGGTGTTGATGGCGCACGCCTTCAACGACTGGAACGTGGTTCCAGAGCACAGCGTGAGAATTAGTAACG
>JBDUAM010000218.1:0-20941 GCA_040004655.1 Chthonomonadales bacterium
ACCTTGCGATTTTTGCCGAACATGATGGTTCCCAGAGTAGCCATCGTTTTATGACCATTCGTACCGTATCGCCAGATAGTCATTCCTTCTACCAGATTGTCGTCTTTGCTGGTACTGATGTCATCCGGCGGACCAAGAATCTGTTCAACTTCTTTGAACGACATCTTCTCGGTAATCTTCGTAGACAGCAAATGGAACTCTTTACGATCCCGGAGCTTTGATTCAACACCCTGAGTAGCCTGACACGAAGGAGAACCTGAGCAAACACGAATTGGAACTGTCAATGCAATAACTATGAGCGTCGTGAACGAAATCGATATTCTCATTGAACAGTTCCCTCCCATTTATGCAAGTTCTCAAACAACTGTTGCTATTATAACACTGCATCTGTGAAGACTTGCAATGATGTGAGACTAATCAAAACAGTGCCGGATTAGGCTCTTTCCTCGCGGCGATCACCTTCTTCCGCGCCGCCTCAATATCGTCGACCAGCATTTGTCGTGCGTGTAAGTATGCAGGGCCATCCTGCCGAAGAATGTATGCCGGATGCAGCGCCGCCGAGATGTAACGGCAGTGTGGAGAGGTATCGAACCACTTGCCGCGCTCCTGTGTGATCTTGAAATTGGCATGGATGAGCGTGTTCGCGGCTGGTGCGCCGAGGCAGACAATCACCATCGGCTGGATGATTCCGAGTTGCTTCGCAAGCCAGTCTGAGCACGAATCGATCTCTTCTGGTGCAGGCTGGCGATTCTTCACTCGTCCGAACTCCATCAGGCAAGCCCGGCACTTTACGATATTGCAGATGTATACATGGCTTCGGTTCATGCGGCACTCTGCGAGGCACTGATCCAGTAGCTCTCCCGCGCGACCTACAAACGGTCGACCGCTGGCATCTTCGTTCTGGCCGGGTCCTTCACCCACAAACACGAGCGGTGCATTCGGTTTGCCCTCGCCAAAGACCACTTTGTTTCGGGTCTTGCTGAGTCCACATGCCGTGCACCCCGATGCGGCCGAAGAGAGCGTAAATAGTTGGGCTTGATTGTCTGGGGCCAGATTGTCCAAGAATTCCTCACGCGTTGATTTTCGAGTTTTATACCTCATTGCAAAAATACCCCCTTCACACAACCTTAACTGAATAGTAATGTTTACTTAATGAATCCAAACCAGAATGAGAATTGTTACCCTCTGATTCAATCTACCAGGAGACCCCGATGAAAGATCGACGAACAGGCTTTACGCTGATTGAGCTCTTAGTTGTTATAGCAATAATAGCAATTCTTGCGGCAATTCTCTTCCCTGTGTTTGCACAGGCAAGAGAAAAGGCCCGTGAAATTTCGTGCCTGAGTAACATGAAGCAACTTGGACTCTCTTACGCGATGTACACGCAGGATTACGACGAAACAACTCCGCTTCAGAAGTCGAACACGGACGGATACTGGTTCAACCTGATTCAGCCCTACGTAAAGAACTGGCAGCTCTTCCTCTGCCCGGACAGAAATATCGTTACAACCAGTAAGGGTCTTAGCTATCCGGCAGCTCTTAACGGTCGATTGATGGGCGTAGGCTACAACGATGGCTGGGTGAGTGACAGTTGTTACGGCCTAACCTGCCAGGTAGCCGACCCAAACAAGCCCGGCAAGACCATTCGACCTGGCCGATCGATTGCCTCAATCGTCACGCCCACCGATTGCGTAGCTTTTGGTGACACTTATGACACTCCCGGCTACTCCATCGGAATGGACAATATTTTCAGCAATGGGGACGGCCCGGCCAGAACGAGTTCCATCCGACACCAGACTAACCTGAACTACGCCTTTGTGGATGGCCATGCAAAAGTTATCAAGATGGCAGTTGGTCAGTATGCAGGATATGGCCTGGTCGGGCGACCAGCCAGCGAAGCCAACGCGCTCAAGTGGTGCTACGACCCGAACGCCGTACCCGACCCCACGTTTGGTGGTCCTGGTGGGTATCCGGTTCAGTCGAAAACGGAAACCTGTGCCCAGGCCGTTCATGATTACTACAACGGCTTCTGGACGGAAACCCCGTAAGCATAAATGTTCTCCGGGCGCCTCCAATTGAGGCGCCCCTTTATTCGCCACCGTACGGGGAAAATTAATGTCAAAGTTGCAAATTAGAGTTACGCTCATCGCCATGGCCGTGTCATATGTTATGCTATGTATATCGGGTTGTCGCGGTCCGCAAAAAGATACTGGCGCCGTAAATTCCGGAATGTCTGAGACACAGAAGGCCGGATTGAAGATGCGCAAACAGAAACTCGAAAATAACGATCAATAGGATTTACCAATTGAAATCAACCTTACTTAAGAATCGCTTTGCGACGGCTGGTGTGGTAGTATTCGCCATCACCATAGTTGCCCTGCAGGCTTCCCACGCTCGGCTGCAAACACCGCTGCTCAAAGTCGAAAAGAAGATCACCATTCCGGGTGGCCCGGGCGGATTCGACTGGATGCTGGTAGACCGAAATACCGAGCGACTCTACGCTACCCACAAGGGTACGAAGAGTTGCGCAATAGTCGATCTGCGGACGGACATGGCGCTTACTTCCCCGGTCATTGGAACGGCGCAAGGCGTGGCGGTGGCGAAGGCAGCCGGAAAGATCTACCTGGGCGATGCCGACGAGAAGAAGATTGCGGTTCTCGACAACAAGACCATGAAGAAGGTCGGCGAGATTGCAGTTGAGGGTCCTGTAGATGACGTAATCTTCTGCGAAAAGAACGGCATGATCTACGCAGATCACGATGACGGCGAGCACGTTTGGGTGATCAATCCGAAGACCGACAAGATTGTCGGCACCGTGCGAATTCCAGAAGCGCCGGAAAAGATGGAATATGACCCGGCCACCGAGCGAATCTACCAGAATATCAAGTCCAACAACACGGTGCAAGTGATCGACCCGATGACCAACAAGGTCGTACGAATCTTCAAAACGGAGCAGGCCGTGGGACCGCATGGAATTGCTCTCGATAGCAAGGCCGGCCGCATCTACGTTGCGGGCAAAAACGGTAAGCTGGTCGTTATTGATATCAAGTCAGGAAACGTTATTCAGGCGGTATCGATAGCCCAGGGCACTGATCAGATTGCTATTGACCACGCAAAAAAGCGAATCTACTGTGCTTGCAAAAACAACATCTCCGTAGTAGAGATCACGGACTCCGGCGCAAAGCTGCTCGGTAACGTACCAACGCCTGATAGCGCCCATACCATCGCCGTAGACTCGCAGACCCACGCAGTGTGGACCTGCTACTTCGATGCCTCCGGGAGTTATTTGTTGAAGTTGTTGCCGTAACAGATGGTTGACCTGTTAGATCTACAATCTCGGATGGATTGGCTTATTGCATATCAAACTTTTCCTAATGAGAGCGAGCAGTAGGAGCGCGCCCGTCCTCGGGCGAAACTCGATGCTCACGGCACGTGTCGGAATGTTATCTGTGCGGGCGAGGACGCCCGCACAGATAACATTGTCGTAATGCGGAAAACAAGAGGCCATAGAAACTAACCGACAAGCACGACGTAATCGGAGCGCACCCGTCCTCGGGCGCAAAGTGAGGCTCACGGCACGTGTCGGAATGTTATCTGTGCGGGCGGGGACGCCCGCGCACCGACAACAAGTTTCTCATCAATAATTAACACGTAAACGAATCGATTGTATTATACTGGTAGCTATTGTCGCGGGAGGTGCAGGATGGATTCACCAATACTTGAGTTGGAAGGCACGGCTGAAGAGATTCAATTGCGAATCGCCGACTTTGCAGGCCAACGCCTACATGTAAGCGTTCGACAACTGGATGAATCCAACGGGGCTTCGGCTAAAGCGAATAAGGCCACAATGTCAATCGAAGAGAAGATTCGTGCCCGATTTGACTTGGTCCCACCTGGTGAACGCATCAGAGTTCCAGCAGATTTAACGAGTCAATTAGACCACTAAATTTACGGTCTTCCGAAAAAGTGAGTTTTCATTAGCTCATCCCCGCCGACGCCCACCATTAGCGATAAGCAGCCGTTGAACCGGCTCACGATCAACACTCTTACGGGATTCACTCGTCACATCCAGAGGTGTGCGACCACGAGGGCATTTACGTTTGCTCCATGGTCAATGAGTAGGTTTTCAACACTGTCGCGATATTGGACAAATCCCGTTTCAATAGCAGGTAAACTCAACTTTAAGCCAGAATAGCCGACCAAAGGTAGGTCACACGAGTCCATTTCATGTTCATTCACGAAGGAGTGACACCATGTACATATTTGGTAGACTACGCAGTACTGCGGGAATCGTGCTTACACTCTTCGCATTGTCCGGATGCGGGGGCTCGCTCACCGGCAATGCTCCCTCTAACGGAGGCGGCGGGCCAGGTGGAGGCGGTGGTCCGGCGGACAGCCGCTCCGCGTTATTCAATGCAATCGACGCCCTGGTTGCGACTTTCAATCATAAGGATAGAGACGCGGAGAACGACCGGTTGCTGGCGTTTCTCAAGACCAAATCAGATTTTGTAGATTCCGGAATCGACGAGACGGGCGTCGTCTGGGCACACTTCGCAGATAACACGACCATCTCCCTTTGCAATAACCTTGAAGTGACAGACCCGGGCTTTGCCACGCGCTCCCGCAGGGCGCGAGTAACACGCTCGGCCGGAATCCCCGTGTCAACCAGGGCGTTCATAGGGGTCACAGTCGGCCCGATCTACGATCTTTACACAACGGGCGTGCGGACCATGCTCGACAAACAGCATTATTCGGAAACGCCGGCGGATACTGTTGAACGGCTCAAGGGCCTTAACAAGGCATCGGTGCTCTACATATTTGGACACGGCGGCGTGATGAGCTCGCCGCATGGCGCTGGCAAGACGTATGGGGTCTATACCTCGACCAAGAGAACCGCCGCGCTGGACGCCCAGTATGCCGCGGATATTCAGGACGGTTCGCTGCTGTGGATGTGGGGCGGAGTGTTTCCCGGAACTGAAGAAAATCCCGGCGACGAAAAGTTCGAGTTGCATTATGCAATAACGGCGAAGTTCGTTCAGAAGTATTGGACGGGAAAGTTCGACCCGAACAGCGTTGTGTTCATCAATGCATGCAATAGCGCCAGCGACGATGCTTTTCCATTCAGAACCGCATGCCTGACAGCGGGAGCCTCCGTCTACCTGGGTTGGGACCACCGCATGATACTGCAGGATGCGCTGGGGACTGGAGCTTATTTGTTCGACCGACTCACCGGCACGAACCTTGACGTGTCCATTCCAACGGACGTTGTGGGGGGTATCCAGGACATCCCGAAGGAATCTCCTCCGCAGAAGGCATTTGACATTCATGACGTGCTGGCTGAAATGGGAACGCGGGTAAGACCCGGGCGCAGGTATGCCTTCGACCAAACCTATGACCTGCCTCACAAAGGTTCCCCGAACCTGATCCCAACAAAGCTATTGTGGCTGAGTCTGAACGATAACTTCGGGCAGCTCGCCCCTTCAATCCGGGACTTCATGGTCGATGAACAGAGGGACGAGATACAGATCAATGGCACCTTCGGAGAAAAACCCGGCAAGGTACTCCTGGGAACGGCCGTTTTGACGGTGAAGGACTGGACACCCGAGCAGATTATGTGTGCTTTGCCGCGAAACGGCACGGGAGATGTTCAGATCGTTCTCACCGGCGGTCAGAAGTCCAACAAGGTGCAGTTGACCGGGTGGCGAGGACCGATTACCCTCACGAATACGTTTGCAGGATCCCTGCAAATGGTGATACGGCTCGAGACGAGGTTCCGGGCAGATGTCGTATCGACGCGGATTGAGCCTCATGGCCAGGAGTTCGAGGCGGACGGCGTGTTCCTGCATTCTCTCGATTCGACGGGGACCTACGAATTCTCGGGCAAGTTCGTGAGTCCGGGCGACGCGAGCGGCCATTGGGAGGAGACGTGGTCCGGCACGGGCGTGGTTACGCCAGCTATAACTATCCCGGTCGACCCGAGTCCACCGCCGGTCAGCTCGTTCTATTTCCAGGGTGGTTTCCAACCGAATCGCCACTGGCGTCTGGAGATGAACGTTAGCATCGTGAAGGGAAAACACGTTAAGCTCACTCACTTCGACAAGAACGGTGTGATCAATGACGTCCAAACGCGGGACGACAACGCCCTGTGGGTATCGTCCAGCAACCCGAACGGCGGGGCCTACTTGCAGGTGCTGGGAGCGGGATATTCCATTGCGCCCGGGTCTTGGACATACAGCAACGGCCCCAATGACGTGCGGACTATGGAGTGGGGTCAGATTCCCACGACCGACCCTCCGGACCCGAAGGCCGCCCGGAGCGCCAGAGTCAAGACCACGCGGTAGTCGCTACCGCACCGAGAGCCCCGCAACTTCAGCACAACGAAAATGCGGGGCTTTTCCACGCTCGTCGATTCAGTGGCACTTGTCACCTATTTACGCCGACCAACTTGCCCGAGCTAATATCGGGCGTGGAAATAGGATTGGGCCGTGTATCAACCGGCTTCCGATAGTCCCAAAGCTCAATGCATCCAAAACTAAGATCAAAAAAAATTTTGAATTTACTCCTATTTAGAATTATTTCATCCCCACCGACGCCCACCATCAGCGATAAGCAGCCGTTGAACCGGCTCCCCATTAACACTCTTACCCGACTCACTCGTCACATCAAGCGGACTCAGGCCGCGGTCGTCGAGGGCATTTATGTTTGCACCGTACTCGACCAGCGCCTCTACTACCTGCGCAAATCCGGCTCTTGCTGCGCAGTGCAAAGCGGTGCCACCCTTGTATTGGGCAGTGACGTCGGCTCCGCAACGAAGCATAGCCCGTGCCAACGCGACGTTCTCCTTGTGTCCGCTGTTGCCTGTGCAGCAAAAACCGATCCACTTTCCGGGCTCGTAATTAACGTTGGCGCATCTGGCGACCAACTTGTCCGCGATGGCCGTGTGCAGCACCCAACTTCCCGGACCAATCGACTTTGGATCAGCACCATGCTCAAGAAGCAGGTCGACCATCTCTTCATTGCCACCATTTGCCGCTGAACGAATTAATCGTGCGCTGTTGGCTCCGACTTTAGCGCCTCGTTGCAGCAGTAGTTGAGCAACCCCAAACTGTTCCGCCACCACGGCGTGTTCCAGCGGAGTGACCTGGGCGACGTCACATGCGGGGTCGTTTGCGTTTGCGAGTTCGGGAGCCAGATCGAGCAATCTGGTTACGCCGTCCACATCTCCGACAAATGCGGCGGTGAAGATGTCGTATTGCGCGCCATGCTCCACGAGAAGCTTCACAACCTCATCTCGACCCTTGGCTAGGGCGCCGCAGAGTGGAGTGATCCGAAGCATGGGGAGTCCGGTGGCGTTGGCTTCGGTCCCGGGCAACATTACGACGCCATTCGCATCGACCCCCTGCTCCAGAAGCGCAGCAACTGCCTTCGCCTTGCCGCGAACGGAAGCCATCAGCAATAACCTTGGTCCCTGAGAGTGCAGAAAACGCCGATCTGTGGAAGGCAATTTAGCAATTCCTACGGCATCTTCCCGCTGGATGAGTTTGAGGGATTTGGGATCGACACTGAGGGCTCCGCAGCGTAGTCGCTTGCCAGCTACGGGTTCATCGTCCCGGTTTACCAGTCCCATCGCCATGCGGGTGATCAGGGGTTTGATGTTGACGATGGCATTTGGATCAGGGACAGCTTCCGCAAAGGCATCGAGGAAGTGCCCGACCCATCGACCCGCCATGCCGCGACTGATGGAGACGGCACCATGCGCAGCCATGAGACCCGGCGGCCAACCTGCGTCGAAGTACGCAGCCGACCCGCCGAACCATGCCTCGAAGAAGAGCTTTACCCTCTCGCGCTCGTGCGTCAGGTCTCGACTGAATGCCGGGCGCAGCACCTTGTCGGCTTCAAAACGGTCGTACAAGTTGTCCACGAGTCGTGCCACGGCCGGCCGACCGCCAATCGCCTCGAAAGTCCCTGCGGGTGGGAATAGGGTGTCGGGGTTGGGAGCTATTCCGCCTCGATGGGATAGGCTGGTTTGAACCTCAAGTGGTATAGGTCCGGTGTTTTGCGAATTTTTAGAATTTGAGGGTTGTATCAACGAGGTTCGTTTCTTCCGATTCGCAGGAGATATTGTCGGGTCAATCTTTAGCGTTCAGAATTGTAACTGATTTCGATTGGTGGTGCAATTGGCGCAAAATAATTAATGCAAAATCATTCGGTAAGAAGTTACAAATCTTATTCTATTTCTGACATAACACTATCATAATTGTCACTATAACTTGACATTGTCAGGTCACTGTTGTAATATACATTCGGGGGAAGACAACAATGGAAACAATCATTCAAGACCACAACAATCTTATACAAATCGGTGAGGCGCTTCAGATTGCACGAAAGCGAGCGAGCATCACTCAAGAGGCCGCCGCCGAGATCATCGGCGTGGCTCGGACAACAATTGTGGCCATGGAAAAGGGTGAACGTCGAATTAAGGCTACCGAACTCCTCAAGCTGGCGCGTGCATACGGTCGCCCAATATCAGAATTTGTCGAGAGCAAACCTCAGGCAGAACCATTCGAGGTGCAATTTAGAGGTCCTTCTATTCGGTCAGATAAGGATGACCTGGAAATAGAACCCATCGTTCGTGAAT
Organism: Chthonomonadales bacterium; assembly: GCA_040004655.1. Classification (GTDB taxonomy): domain Bacteria; phylum Armatimonadota; class Chthonomonadetes; order Chthonomonadales; family CAJBBX01; genus JBDUAM01. Next base: position 8,639 of record JBDUAM010000218.1, read on the forward strand.
TTGAAGAGTTATGTACTAATTATTCAAATATGGAACGGCTACTGGACGCACCGCTAAATCGCAGGTATCCAGCCGAATATTCTCTTCATGGACTGACTATTGATCAGGCAGCGGAGAATATCGCGATGATGGAGCGACAGCGACTTAACCTTGGAGATGGTCCATTGTCCGTTCTTCGCGACATCCTGGAGCAGGACATTGGAATGCGCGTTTTCTATATCCCCATGCCATCCAAATTCTCAGAAATGTACTTTTACAGTGATCACCTGGGAGGGTGCCTTGCTATCAATCAAAATCATCCGGAAGAGCGGCGGCGGTTATCCATGGCGCACGGATACGCGCACTTTCTAACAAGTCGATTTAAGCCCGTGGTAGATGCAGATGGGCAGTACCAACGAAAACCGGATAGCGAGCGATTTGCCGACGCATTTGCCACTTACTTCCTGATGCCAACCAGTGGGCTGGTGAGGAGATTTACGGACCTGCATCGGGCAAAGGACAAATTGACCCTCGGAGATCTCTGTACGCTCGCACATTTCTACTGGGTATCTCTTGAAGCGCTGGTTCGTCGACTTGAAGACCTCCGGCTCATCGGCGCGGGCAAGGCGGACACTATTAAGAGCAGTGGTTTCAAGGTTGGCGAGGCGAAACAGCAACTCGGGCTTTCCGAAATTCCGGTAAGGGCCGATAGGCTACCTACAAGGTACCAGTACCTTGCGCTGGACGCTTTCAAAAATGAAGTGATTGGCGAGGGCCAATTTGCTCGACTCCTGGGAGTAGATAGGCTCGAAGCGCGTCGGGTTGCTAACAACCTAAGGCAAACTGGAATGGAGTTTGAATCGTCGTTTGACCTGCCCGAATTTGTAGGTACCAGAGGATAATGGCGCCGCCTATCATTGAATTCAAGCACGATGGCTTAGTACTTGACGCATGCTGTGCCATCAATCTTTGCGTGTCTGGCCAGATGGAATCTATTCTCCGGATCATACCAGTGCGGGTCGCGATTGCGGAATATGTCGCGGAAGTCGAAGTGCGAGAATGCAACCTTCGACCCTTCATCAGTAACGAACTGTTAACGGTGATTGAGGTCGTGACCGAAGAAGAAGCCGAAAACGTAGTAACATTTGCAACTGCGTTGGGTGGCGATGGCGAAGCTTATACGGGAGCTATCGCAGTCAGTCATAACCTTGCAATCGCCTCAGACGAGAGGCGCGTACTGAATTATTTTGAGCGGCAAGCGCCTCATTTGCAAAGGCTCACATCGCCAGAACTTGTCAAATTCTGGAGTGACACAGCAAATCCTCCCTCGCATGCTGTGAGCCAAGCTCTTCAAGCCATTGAACAGGTTGGCAACTATGCGGTCCCAAACCGGAGCAATTGCTACGATTGGTGGATGGCTCACAGATAGGATTTGAAGACCGAGCAAAATATTGAATCGGAGTTGATTCTAGATAGTCCCAATTCAAATTCTAAACCATAGTTCAGTGATCAGCCTTCAAACCGACCCTCGTCATCGGAATATCCAGCCTCACCGGTTGACCATTTCGCGTTAACTCGATGCTTGCAAACAGGCCGTCTTTGCCGTTCTTGCGGTAGGTCAGCTTCTGCTTCGGCTCAGGACCCGTCGACTCAAAGGTCGCTTCGTCTACTTTCAGGGTTACGAGCTTGCGGGAGAGCATTCGACCCGGTAACTCTTCCATCTTCGCGTTGAAGTGTTTGATGGTCATCATCACACCTTCCGGGGTCTCTTCAATCACCTCAAACTCCCGAATGGCGGTTTTGCCGTCCAGGTCTTCGCGCATCATCCCCAGCAGGCTGCCGGCTTTGGGGGCGAGCCATGTCTCCTCCAGCGTCGCGCCCTGAAGTTTGCCTTCCCAGCTACCCGCCATGAATGCGAGATCGGCGACCTTGAAATCTCGATGAGATGCGCCGCCAGCGAGCGTGAGGATTGCCGCGGCCGACTTGAAAATCAGTCCAAACATGTTTCTCTCCCTGGGTGCGGGGCTACCGCATCTCCTGCCCGCCGGTGACGTTTATCGCCTGCCCGGTCATGTAACTCGACTCATCTGAAACCAGAAACGTGACCACATTGCAGACATCGTCATAGGTGCATCCGCGACCGAGCGGCACCTGCGACTCATATTTCTTTCGCACTTCTTCCGCGGTAAGACCCTGATTCTTCGCGTACTGATCGTAGAGGCTCTCCTGCCAGAGGGTGCCGTCCAGCAGATTGCCCGGGCAGACGGAGTGTACTCGTACACCGTGGGGCGCGAGGTCGAGGGCAATCGACTGCGTTAAGCCGATTCCACCGAACTTGCTGGCCGCATAGGCGCTGTTGCGGAAGCTCCCCTTTTTGCCGGATTTGGAGTTGATCTGGATGATGACGCCGCGCTTCTGCTCGATCATCACGCGGGATGCCGCCTGTGCTGCCAGGAAGTAGCCGAACAGGTTGACTTCCATCACAGCATGCCACGCCGCGGGATCGAACTCCGCGATGTCGCCCGACTTCAGGATTCCCGCGTTGGCGACCAGAATGTCGACCGAGCCGTACGCCTCCTGCGTCTTCTCGACCATGGTGCGCATGTCGATCTCGTTGGTCACGTTGGCCTGCATGGCGAGAGTCGGCACGCCAGTCGCCGCCGAAATCCTATCCGCCGCCGCCTGCGCCAGCTCGATCTTCATGTCGGCGAGCGTGACCCCGGTGCAGCCTTCCACGGCCAGCCGAAGTGCAATCGCCTCGCCCAGCCCCTGCGCCGCCCCCGTCACAATGCTAACCCTGCCAGCCAGTCTACTCATGCTTTTCCTTTACGACCGTGTATTGGACCGACCGACTACATCCCGAACTTTTTGATGCCGCCGTAGACAACGGGAATGAATGTTTCCGGCTTCATGAAGCCCATGCCCCACTTGCCATCCAGCTCCGCGAGCGGTTTTGCTGCTACGATTTCAGCCGCCGTTTTGCCGCTCTTCACCAGCGGCGTCATGATCGATTCGACCTTCACCAGCATGTCGCGATAGACCTTGAACTGCTGTTTGTTACCCACGGGACCATGACCGGGAATGATCTTTGTCGAGTCGTCCGTCATCGCGAGAATCTGGTCGGCCGCCTTCGCCATTCCGCCAATCCATCCGCCCGTGCTGCTGTCGATGAACGGGTACATACCGTTGAAGAAGAGGTCGCCCGCGTGCAGAATATTCGCCTTCTCAAAGAGGATAGTGATGTCGCCATCCGTGTGAGCTGGTGGGACATGGGTGAGGTGCAGGACTTCTCCGTTGTGATGGACCGTCATCTTGTCGTCAAACGTGACGATTGGCAACGCGATTGCAGGATGCGCGGGGACCTTGCTGTTGAACGCTTCAATAAACTGATCTGACCCGAGGCGCGTGCGAACGTTGTCATGCGCGAATATTCGCCCGCCGATTTTGCCCAGATCTTCGTTGCCGCCGGTATGGTCTCCATGCCAGTGCGTGTTGATGAGGGTGTTCACGGCTTTGTCGGTCACGGTCTTCGTGCCCTTCTGTACCGCCGCCGTGGTTCCCGGATTGCCCGAGTCGATCTGCAGTGTATCGTCTTTGCCCGTGAGAATCGCGATGTTCCCACCGACTCCGGAAAGCACGTAGATGTTATCCGCGAGCTTCTCCACCTTCACGTCGCCCTGCAGGTCTATCTCGTCGCCGTAGAAATCGCGCACACGGCGCGTCGATGCCAGAGTCGGCATGGCAGCAGAACCCAGAGCGGCAACGCCAGACAATCCGGCGATTCCCTTCAGTACATCCCGTCGGCTGAGTCCATCTCGAATCATGTCGCTGGTCATCAATTTCTCCTGAATAATGGGGTGATTATGGCTGCTTTGCGGGGGCGGGCGGCTTTGATATCTTTATTGCCAAGTTTACTGCCATGCCCTTCTTAATTCTCCCGAACTTGACGGCCTCGTCAGTAGAGATCGGCACGCAGTCGGCGGTCCGCTCATCGACAACGGTGACTTTCATGATGATCGAATCCAATACGCGGTCGCTCAATAATTCGCCTGTAACCGGGTCGGTGATCTTCTTGCTGAGAAAGACAACCTGAATGGAATCTCCCACTTTCAGATCGCGATTCGTGCCCGCCGTGATGGTGACCACTCCCTGCCCGATGTCTGCAACAGCTATCGGGGCGAGTTTGGGATCCTTCGTTGGCGGCATAGGTTTTTCAGGTTCCAGCTTACCGGCCGGAGCATCCTGCGCGCCTGAACCGTCCGGCAACAATGCGTTGGCTTGAACGTAATTTATTCCGCGCTGCATCGCCTCAATCGTCGACTCGCGCTGCACTTCTGCCGGCGCAACATCCTGATTGTTCGGCAACGGCAATGGTTTGGGTTTATAACCCGCGCGGATAATATGGGTTTCGTTGTTGATCGAGATTGGCTTCCGAGTGATCTCTCCGGCGCATTCCAGTTCCCAGATAATCGACCTTTCCGAATCGGTCTCTTTCAGGTCGATGAGCCGCAAAAAACCCTTGGTGGTCGCGGAGCTAGTCTGCAGGATCTCGCGCTCCCAGGTCGCCTTCAAGGTCTCCTTGGCGCGATTCTCATAACTTTCCTTGCGTCGCAGCCACGACTCATGTTCGCGCTCATATATCGGTCGCTTGCGATCCTCTTCGTCCTTTCGGCCACCGCCGACCGAGTTGATAACGAGCCTTGGCTCGGGGTCATCATTTCTGTGAACAACGTCGAAAGGAACCAATTTGTCCTCTGAGACCAATCTCTCTCGATTGCTGAAAACAGACTTTCCGTCATACTTGGTAGTCGTGAATTGCCATGCAAATCGTCGAGCATTAGGGTTATCAGTAAACTCTCTGCGTAGGTTATCCAGCGTGTCGGTTCTCTCCTGAACGTCAATGCCCAGTCTGTCCCGCATCTGTCGGGCGACAATCAGGGCAAGCGTCTCTTTCTCAGATACCGACGGACCCGATCCGGCAAATACCAAACTTGTTCGACCGATATTGCGCAGATCTTTTGCATCGGTAAGTACAGGCGCCTCCGGGATGGCGCTAACCTTCGGGAACATCTTCATTCGGGATACAAGCAGCGTATGATTCGGCGCGGAATAGATGGCAACATATCGAGTATCCGATATCTTTTGTTTCTTTACGATGCATGTTAGGGAACCTACGGGCTCGTCTACAAGCAGTTTTGAAGGTTCGACTGGCAGCGCTGTATTGGACTGTCGATTTACGAAATAGACCTGGTTGTACTCTTTCAATTCTTCCGCCGGAATTTTGGCGCTTTCAGCCATCGAATACCACTTCACGCCAAACCACTCGTTCGCATCGGCTTTTGGCGCCCACGCTATGGCGGCTTCTTTGTCTTCGCCCGTGCTGAACATCGCGATCTTGTTGGTCTGGCGGATTTCAGAGAATGGCAGATTGTCATATTTGGCGGCCGTCCGTAAGATCATGGATTGAAACAGGGACTGCATTCGCGATGCATCTGGCGCGGCAATGGCAATGATGATGGTGAGTCCACGACCAGAGTCATTTGCGAGTGTGGACTTCAGACGACCCTCGCCGTCCATCATCCGCGTCATTCCCAGCGGAAAGTTGGGTCGAAGCGGGTCTGGCACTTCGCCCGCGAATTCACTTCGATTGATCAACCAGACATAGGAAGCAGTGTTCTTCTTCGGATCGTACGGCAGCTGCTTTTCAAGATCGGCAATGGTCACCGTGATGATCTCGTCGGATTTATGTCTGTTTTCCGGGTGATTGAGAAGGCGCGCTCGCAGATCGTCGGCAATCGGAGTTGCCTTTGGTCCGCTGGTGACGATAACTACCAGTGGCTTGTTCTTGGCAAGCTCCCGGATGTAAGAGGTGTCGGCAACTGGTGTGGCATTCGCCGGCACACAGGTGGAGACCAGGACAAATATCCCGGTCAGAAGCATATCAAGTTTAAAACTAAGAAGAGTGCGACAGGTCATTGAAATCAAATCCTCCATGAGACTGTCGTTCGCACCATACACGCGCGCGAACCGCCATGAGGAAACTCTACCCGAATACGAGGAGTGTTCTCAACACAGTGGAAGGGTAATAACGAACAACTGGATTAAAAAGATGGTGTGATGAGATTAGTCGGGGAGTTTGTCAGAATCTTGCGGCAACGCAACTGCATCCGGATTGGCGAGTTTGGGTTTTTCTTTTTGAGCAGGCTTTTTCTTTGCGACAGCCTTTTCAAGATCGACGCGTCGTGCGCCCGCCCAGTGATTCAGGTTGTAACCTGAATTCAACGATGAGACCATGACGCCCTTGCCATCCGTGGCAGCATGAACGAATTGGCTATTCCCGATGAAGATACCCACGTGCGATACGCCGGATCTGTAGGTTCCCTTGAAGAAAACAAGGTCGCCGGGCTTCATTTCGGACTTGTTGACGGAAACTCCAGCAGAAAACTGCTCTGTAGAAGTGCGGGGAAGTTGAACGCCCCACTTCTTGAATACCGTCATGGTGAGTCCAGAACAGTCGAATCCTGACTTGCCGGTTCCGCCCATTCGATACGGGGTCCCGCGGAAACTCAGGGCGTGCTTTGCAGCGGATTCGCCGAGGCTGATGCTGCGATTGGCGGTCTTCTTAAAGGCTTCCCAGTCGAAGGCCTTGTCAGAAGATTTGGAGGATTGAGCCAGAACGGATGCGGGCGCCAGGATGGCGAACGAAGTCACAAGCGTAAGTAAGATGGGCGATAATTTCAAGGGAAGACGTACTCCTGATTTTTGCGCCACATCAATGGGGCTGCTTGTTAAGACAGTTAAGTTTACCCGACGGTGACAGGAAATATTAGGTTCCGGAACAAATTTCACGTCAGTTGAGTCGCTCCCCTCAGACCCAATCCGGCTATAATGAGGTTAGAACATGCTTGACCAAGGACGGAGCAGCCCAATGATTACTGGTATTTCAGAAGTCGCCCTATGGGTCGAAGATTTGGATCGTGCCGTAGAATTTTACACGCAGAAACTTGGGCTGGAAGTTGCCGATATCGACCCCGGCAAGAACGCCTTTCTGAAAGCCGGCGACGCGCTGGTGGTCCTCTTCAATCGTGAAACACCCGGTACTGCCCTTGCGAACGAGTACCTTGCCAGAGTGGGGTCACCGCAAGGTGAGGTCTACCACATCGCGCTGAAGACCGACAAAGACGCGCTGGATGGACTCGCCTCAAAACTCTGCGATCTCGGGGAGACGGTGAAAGGTCCTGTCGAATTTGCAACGGGTCGGCGCTCTTACTTTCTGAATGACCCCGACAAACACTATATTGAATTGACCGACTGCTGAAATACACCGCTGTCAGGAGAATAGAAACATGAGTGAACCAAATCTGTCTCGACGCGAGCTCTTTGCCACCAGCGCCATTGCAGCAACAGGCGCACTCGGCGCTCCTTCGGAAGCTCAGGCGCGCAACCCGAGAGCGCCGATAAACATCCTCGCGGAGGGTCTGGACGAAAAGTATGCGAGTCAGATCAGAAACATTTCGCGGCAGATCACCCTGGTTCAAAACGTCAACGGAGATCGAAACGCTGCGCTTAATCGGGCCGATGCTATGTGGGGTGGGCTAACGCCCGAAGAGCAGCGAATTGCCACCCGATTGCGATGGCTCCAGTATCCGGCGGCAGGTGTGGAATCGATACTTACGCCTACGTTCGTCCAGAGCGACATCATTTTGACAAACGCCAAAGGATGCTACGCTCCCGAGATCGCGGAACACGCATTCGGGCTGCTCTTTTCGCTCAGTCGAAACATCGCCATGCATGTTCGGCTGATGCGAGAACACAAGTGGCAGCAGGGTGCTCGACCAACCGAATTGCGCGGACTCACCATGGGAATTGTCGGACTCGGCGGCATTGGCAGAGAAGTCGCCCGTCGCGCAAAGGTGATGGATATGCACGTCATTGCAGTCGACGCCGAGCCGATGTACGGCGAACACTTTCACATGGTGGATGACATCTCACTGGTCGACGTGGGACTTAAGAACCTGATGTCCACCGCCGACGTAGTGATCTCCTGCGCCCCGATCACCAAGCGAACAGAAGGCATGTTCGGCGCAGAACAGTTCGGCTGGATGAAACCGACCGCATGGTTTATTAACGTCTCGCGCGGTCGGCTGGTCCAAACCCCTGCGCTGGTCGCCGCCCTGAAGTCCGGCAAGATCGCCGGGGCTGGCCTCGACGTCACCAGCCCGGAGCCGCTGCCCACCAACCACGCTCTCTGGGACATGCCGAACGTGGTGGTAACCCCGCACATCGCCGGGCAGTCGCAGCTTGCCGTCGAGCGTACCCAGCAGGTTTTCGTGGAGAATGTGAAGCGGTATGTATCCGGTCAGCCGTTGCTCAATATTGTTGATAAGAATAAGGGTTACTAAATACTAAAAAAGCCTCTCCGGTTGGGAGAGGCTTTTTTGCGTGGAACACGGGCCGAATTATCTGACAGCAATACTCAACGGGCCCTTAAACTGCCCCTGTCCGGAACCCACCGGGCCACCGAAATGTAGGGCAGTCAAGTTGGAACTTCCGATTGTATCTGCTTTGACTATCCAGTCGTTTATTGCATCGTTCGTTCCAAAAGGACCGCTTCGCGCAGCCTTCTCTTCGCCCGTAAGGTATATTCGAGCAAATGCGCCCGGTGGACCCTCATCCACTGCCGAAACGGAGATCGGGAAGAAGTAATTTGCTCCGTTACCGCCATACGGTTGATTGATTGGGAAGGAGTTGAAGTTTGACGTTGTGATGTCGTTGAGAGCATTGGCATCAAACCTCACGATACGGTTATTCGCGTAATCTGCCACGTAAACGTGATTGTCTTTGTCAATAGACAATCCATGGTTGGCGCCAGAGTACGTAAGCGGGTCGAGCAGGTCGAAATTATCTCTGCCGTTACCTTTGGTTCCGTATCTCACTGGATTAGCGCCGCTCATGTTATCCACTCGAACCACCCTGTTGCCCGTACCATCCAGCACGTAGATGTATCCGCCTGAGTCGATAGCCAATCCAACCGGATCACCAAACAAGCCTGAGCTAATACCACCAAACTTCTGCAAGTTGGCGCCGGAGATGTTATCGATTCGATTAATGAACAGATTGTCATCCCTCCAGTAGATTTTCCCCTGCTTGTCCACATAGAGCATGCTTGGTGGACTTGTCGGAATGAACTCTCCTACAAACACCCCATTGGGATCGAGTTTGACAATTCGACCCTTGTGGAAGCCTGTCGCATCACTCGACTGGTATTCAGCAACAAATATGTTTCCCGTTGAATCGAGAGCCATATCAAGTGGTGCGTAGAATGTAACACCAGAACCCAGAGTGGTGAACCCGGCTCCCGACATATCATTCACACCAACAATTCGCTTATTACCGTGGTCTAATATGATGATATGGCTGTTGGAGCCCACACCGACTATTTTGAACGCGGTAGAAATGGTTACGTCTGGCTGGGAGGCGTCAGTACCCAAAAATAACGTGTTTATAACGTAATTCCCGGGTGATACGCCCGTTACGGTTGCAAGTAAACCCGACGATACAAAGCTCGCGTAGGTCCCATTGGCGCCCGCGTCTGCTCCCCAATCCCAATCTTCCGGGGCAGTCATTACCGTATTCTCGGAACTATCCAGACCATTGACTGCGATGGTGAGTCTATCACCCACGTTTATCGTATCGGTGTCTTTGAATATCTTGAGGTGAGTGACGGTACTGGCCATGGAGAGCGATGCGTTTACCGTCTTTAGTGGTTCGACGGTAACCAAAACGGATCCTTGCGACTGCAGTGTTCCCGATCCATCGGTTTCAGGGTAGGCCTTCGCAACGACCTTGACGGTTCCTGCCAGGACATTGGTGATATCCAGCTGACCGGTGGTAGTAACAGAGGTCGGTCGCACAAAGAGCCGATGTGCCAGCACTTTGCCTCCCGTATCCTGAACAGAGATGTCGATGCTCTGGGCGGAGACAGGTATTACCCGAGTTCCGTTCTTGCGGGTCTTTGTTAATCGAGTTGCCACTGGCCATTTGATTGAAAACCGAACGGTGCCCATTCGACTGCTCGACGAGACCGCCCTACTGCCCCCACAACCCGAAATCATGCCAATAAGGCACATCGCAGAAAGGAGGATGAGACTTGTTTTTATCTTTGTCATGTCAGTCCTCCCTATTTCAGGATAATTCCGATGTTGCCATTACCGGTTTGTTGACCAGGAATGCTGTCCGGCGCCGTCTGTTGACCGGTATCAATGGAGTACCAGTTGTGTAAATCAAATACGTAATCCAACGGCGTGAACTCGCCATCGTAGAGAGAAATTAGGCCAAGTAATTTCAGATGGGCGCCAATGGTTGCTTTCAATTCACCCTTCAAATGGTAATTGAATGCGGACTTTCCATTTACAGGAGCATAATCCAGCGAGCAGAGTCCTCTAAGAGCATCTGCGCGGATGAACGCACTGCCCAGACCGGCAACCCCGACGGAGATTTCCCCCTGAAGAATGGAAGTGTTAATATCGAGGTGGCCGTGCGGGAAAATGCCCTGCGTGGACACATCGAAATTAGCGGACTTCGTAAGCTTTGTTCCGAACTGATTCTTAGACTTACCGACTGCTCGACCAACGCCGACGCCCGCTTCCAGATCGATTGAGCCGTTGAACGAGATGTCACCCGTGCCGTCGTAATCAGCATCTACGGCAGCAAACAATCCGACTTTAACGTTGAGCCCGATGGGACCAATGGGAATATCCCATTCGATCGGGTTGTTCGGATCAGAGATACCGATGCGTTTGCTGAAACCGCCTTTTACACGTGAAGTCAACTTTACGCCCGGTCCGCCTACGTGAATGTACGGCGCGGCCAGCATGCTGTTTACTCCCTTGGGGATGCTGATCTTGCCGACGAACGGGATGTCAACATTTACAACGTCGAGTTCAAGATTAGTCTCCATCCCAACGGTAATGTCAACCTCGCCATTGAGTTCGGCGATGACTCTTCCGCCTGAATCCTGAATGAATACGCTATTAAAGGAGATTGGGAGCGTGGTCTCTACATCCCTGCCTTTGGAACCTGGCACGGATCGAGTTGGGCCAAATGAGACGCCCGTCATTGCCGGTTTTAAGCCGGCAAATGCTGCATTGGGAAACGGCGTGGCCTGATGAATGTTGGCAGTTTGAAATACGTCCGCAAGGTCGCCCTGGGTGGTCTGCACGACAGTATCGCCACCAACCGCGGCAACGGAGACGACTTTTCTCAGCAATCCGAAGACGCCATTTGAAAGCTTGGCGTTGCTCAGAATTGTTGAACCCGCTTTAAGGGCGGGAACGGCGCCGGAAAGAGTTACACTCGTATCTGTAAAGCTCTTGATAGTTACCGAACCATCCGTGGGCAAGATGGCAAGAGTCGGTTGAACCTTGAAATCGTTTACGCGAGTAAATGAGAGGTCGAACTGATTACTTGTGTCTCCTGCTCCGGTACCGCCGCCGCCGCCGCATCCGGCGAGCAAGGACGTTGATAATAGCGAGGCGACAAAAATGTTACTGCGTTTGAACTGCATGTTGCTGTCTCCTTGGAATCTGATGAGGAAGTAACGGCCTCGACGGGGTCTCTCTTGAGAATTTCGCCGTTACGTTACGAGGGAATTGCCTGCCCATGGAGACAAATTCATGACTCGCGATAATGCGATGACAAAGACATTATGACACTCGGGCGTTACAACAGCGTTACAAGGTAAATATATTATATAGTTTTGGCGGTATTCAGTCCATAAAAGCAGTCAAATAAGAAAAAATGCCTCTCAGGGATGGGAGAGGCATTACGATCATTCACCTACTAAGTTGATCTTACTGCTTCAACGCCTTCGCAATAGCAGGAGCTAGCTCCCCACCGCGTGCGCCGACGGCTGCGATCTTGCCATCCCTACCGATGAGAAGGGTAAACGGGATCGACTGCACACCGTAGGCGACAGCATTTGCCGCTTGCCAGTATTTGCCGTCATAAATCTGCTGCCAGGGCATCTTGTGACTCTTGATGAACGCCTTGACCTTGCCCAGACTGTTCTCCTGATCCAGCGAGACCCCGAGCACTTCAAATCCCTTTGCATGGAACTTGTTGTAAGCGGCGATCACGTTCGGGAGCTCCGCGACACATGGGCCACACCAGGTCGCCCAGAAGTCGACCAACAGCACTTTGCCTTTAAACTGGGCCAATGTCACCGGTGCGCCAGAAAGATCTTTCCCTTTAATAGGTAATGGCTTGGCGCCGGGCTTTAGGCGCTCATCGTACATCGGCGCCTCTTTGGGTGCAACATTTGGT
>JBDUAM010000243.1:0-1879 GCA_040004655.1 Chthonomonadales bacterium
TAAATCAGGATTGGCCCTGATTACTTCAAGCGCCTGCGTACCAATTGAGCCGGTGGAGTTCTGTAAGGTCTGGCTCATGGCAGTGCGGGGAATAGAAACATTTAGCCACAGAACCTTGCGCTGGTGAGGTAGATTTGCGCCTTTAACGAATTGATAGTCGCCTGCAATCTCTCCAACACGGTACGATCCTAAACCATCCGGGCTGAGTACAATGTCGCCACGATTCAATCCTTTGGCGACTGTCCAAAGTGCACCGCAGGCGAGACCAGCGCTAACCCTGGTCTTTTCGGGATGGGATTCTAGCCAGATGGGGATGTAGGCCTTATTGAAAGCGCGCCAATCCTCTGGAAATTTGCCAGTGAGGTCTATCCCATATAGAAATCCAGCGCCTATGAAACTGCCCGTAAAGCACTCTTCTGCGAACTTACTTTTTGCTCCCAACATTATTCGGTAGTAGCTCTTCATATGAGTCGTACCTTTCCGGTGAGGAGTTGTTGCATCATGCCCTGTTTCAGCGCGCGTGTCTTCGCGAGCCGTAATTCCAGTACCGTCAGTTCTGAGTCCATTTCCGTAAGCGCCTCGGCGATAGCAGTTTGTTCTGGGAGGTTTGGGACTGTGATTTCTATTGGTCTCAGGTCTGCAGCATGAATGTGTGGTTGCGCCCCACCTGTCTGGGAACTGTAAATCAGCTGTTGCTTAAGCAAGAGTTGGTAATATATAAAGTCGATTGAGTAACTACGGTCTTCGCTAATTGTTGAGCAATCCGAAGCAAAGATTGGCATCTTATATAAGGCAACATAGCCAGCGCTAGCACCCGACGCGCTTACAGTGATAGTACATCCCTTACGGTTGGCAAGATTATGAAAGTAAGCCGGTTGTTTCCCGCCTGCGATAACCGGAATATCACCTTTGCAAATTGTATCGCTGGTGATAAGTTGTCCTTTTCTGATTTGTACCACTTCACCCAATTGCTTCACCTCCCACTCAACGGCAAACCCCGGCAGCCGCTTCTTCCCCGTCAGGAGCACCTGCATCGCCGCCTTCTTCAGGTCGCGCTTCTTGGCAATAACCTGCTCCAGCCCCACTAACAATTCGTCAACATCACCCAGCGTCTCTGCAATGGCGCGTTGTTCTTGAAGCGGTGGCGTCGCAACGGAGAGTCCCCCGAGCGCCGTCTTGTTAATTGATGCCAGGTTTGTCGTCTGTTTACCGGCAACCATGAAGTAACGGCGGGCAGCGGCAGCCCCAGACCATTTGTTAAGATATTGAGGGCTGAGACGTGAACCACAGCGAACTACGAACACGTGGTTCTGGTGGACACACGGGTCGAATTGGCCAAGCCAAATTGAACCGCGCCCCAGCTTATCGAGATCACCTCCTTCGTTCATCAAGACGTCGCCGGGCAATACGGCATAACGTTTGAGGTTACTACGGCTGACCTCGATTTTGCTCATTTCTGATAGATCCAAGAAACCATCTTGGACATTAGCGACTCGGAGATAATGAACGAGAACGGGATCATTGACGACTACATTTGAGTTTTTTGCGATTCCCGACCGGATCTGAGCCACATCACGAAGCCGCGTCACATCCCAATTTTCAGGAAGTACGCCCACCTCCGTCTGCTTGTATCCAGGCTTCAGTTCCATATAAATCCCATCTGCTTCAGGTGCGCGTTCACTTTCTGCTCCGCCGCTGTCAGATCATCCAACTGCTTCGGTAGCGGTGTCGCATACCGTTCCGCAAGCTGCCGGATGCGACCGGTAATGGTCTGAGATAATCGATCAACTTCGCTTTGTATGGCTTCGTTGATGGTTGCTAGCCATTTGTCATCTACTATTAGAGCTTTAATCTCCGACTCTGTGAGTGACCTGTACTT
>JBDUAM010000156.1:0-6180 GCA_040004655.1 Chthonomonadales bacterium
ACCAGTTCAACCGCCATGCTGGTTAGAATAGCGGCCGCAGTAAACGACCAGTGTTCCAATACTCCAAAATTGTAGTGTGCCACGAGAAGCACGCAGGTGATAAACATAGGCGCATAGTATCGGAAATCCAGTTTGAATTTCTTCGGGGATACATTTGGATTTGACAGTGTTGATGCCGATTGGTCAGCCATTAAGATGGTTCCTTAATTTTGTTCAATTTGCCGATTTCAGCCGATATCAGAGTCTGTTTATTACCTGACGGCCAGCGTATTTCGACCTTCTCGATTTTGGGGGCTTTGCCAAGTCCGAAATGAAGCCTGCGTTGATTCTGAGAACAGAAACCCGCGCCGCCGCTCACCTCCTGCAACTGTTGTTTACCGTTCCATGAAAGTTTGATCTGCGCACCAATAGCGCTTCGATTACTGGCCGTGCCTTCCAGCTCAAACTCGATCCAGCTATTTTCCGGTAAGACATTGTTCCGATAGAGCAGAAGGGGAGCTTTCTGGTTTCCAACTACCACGTCCAGCACTCCCCGGTTTTCAAAGTCGGCGAGGGCGACTGCACGACCGTCATACTGATCTTTGGCTCCAACGGCCTGCGCGACTTCTACAAACTTGCCAGAGCCGTCGTTGAGCCAAACTCGTTTTTGCTGATATCCGGAGAGGCTCATGTCAGCCATTTCTGGCCACTTTGAAACGTCAGAGATGATGTTTGCGTTTGCTCCAGTGATCAGGCTATACGGATACCAGTAGCTCTTGGTGGGATTTGCGGAGACGTATCCATTAGTGAGGTAAATATCGAGATAGCCGTCGTTGTTCAGGTCTCCGAACTGTGCGCCAAAGCTCCATCCGCCCATATCTACACCCATATCGTGAGCGAGATTGTCATACTGAAAATTCTGCGGTGTTCGACCCGATTTGGGAACCCAGAGATTGTTGCCCTGAAGTAATTGGTCCGGTTCGGAGATATTTGAGACGTAAACTGCAAGGGATCCACTGTTCAAAACGTCGCCCGTCGTTGCATTCATGCCGCTCTTGGGACCAGTGCCAAATCGATCGTAGTATAGCGCCTCTTTGCCGATCTCCTTGAATCCTTTGCCGTTCTGGTTGGCGTATATCTCGGAGAATCCGAAGTCGTTTGCGATGAAGATGTCCGGGTAACCAGTGCCGCGCAGATCGGCAGCAGTGACACTCAGCGACCAGCGTCGACTATCAATACCCATCTTTTCGGTGACATCTTCAAATTTGCCGCCGCCCACGTTATGCATCAGGTATTTGCGCCCGCCATTGGAGGCGTACTCAAAACTGTTCTGCATGATGTGGGTGTCTTTGATGTTCCAGAAGTCGATGTCTTCGCGGTAGTATCCGCAGATGAGCAGGTCAAGTTTGCCGTCGCCGTCGTAATCGAGCCAGCAGGCGGTGTTCGCGTTTATCCATTTGGGGAGATTTGCTTCGTCAGTTACACGCTTGAAGCCCATGCCACCTTCGTTGTGAAAGAGTTCGGGTTTACCCCATTTGTAGATAAACAAGTCTTCGTAGCCATCGTTGTCATAGTCGCCAAAAATGGCTCCCATGCAGCACCCGGTGCCGGGTTTGTTTAGATCAGCTAAGCCCATTTTGGCGGTGATGTCTTCGAATTTTCCATTCCCCAGGTTTCGGTAGAGTGCACACTGACTGCCGATCCCGCTATTGGTCACGAACATATCTTGCCAGCCGTCTTTGTCAAAATCGACTATGGCGACCGCAGCGCCCATGGCCGCGATATTTGGTTCGATCCGCTTGAGTTTGGGATCAAGGATAGGCGACTGATGCACGAAATTGATCCCGCTCGCCTTGGCGACTTCCGTAAGCTGGAACCCGTATCGCTTCAGAATGGCGCTGCTCGCCTCATTCGAAGCGGATGCCGAGTTCGTTGCCGGAGCGATCTTTCGCATGATCGTCGGTACGAACAGCAACGCGACGAAGAAGATCGAGAGGACAACCTTCTGCATGGGTCTAAGCGTCATCGGATTGAACCTCTTAAGGCATTTCTAAAGGCTGTCGGGTCGACCCAGCGCGTGTGGAAGTTGTCCCAATCTGCGGCATGTTTTTTGTAGACCGGATCATTTTCCAGCGTTGTTAGCGGTCCGTTATATTTCGCGTTGGAGTGAGTCGGCAACGGCAACACGGTTTTACCGAACGCCGTGTTGTAGTCGCCATCCTTGACCCAACCATCGCCGACCAGCACGAAGTCACGAACCATTCCGGCAGGCGGCAGGGCAGGTGCGGCAAACTTGAACGATATCTCATCGCCGGCATTCATGATGACGTACCGATCATCCACGGATTTAAGCAATTCTCGTACGTCGCCATATCGGGTGTAGTATCCCTCGAGGTCACGCCACTTTTGTCCAGACTGGGCGAGGCTCGAATAGACCGGATGCTCTGGAGACGAGATGTTCTCCTGCTGGACTTCGGAGAATCCGCGATAGTGAAGGTCGGCTACTTCCGGGTTGAGTCGTTGAACCGCCGGTTTGATGTTGGGTTCGGTGGTGACGACGTTGATCTCATCCCAGAATATCTCCAGATTGGTTCGCAGTCGGACTTTTCTTGGCGCCCCAGAAACAAATACGCCATCAAGAGGAATGAGAATCGTCTTGTTCTTCCCACTCGGGAATCCGAGGTTGGGAATGGCAACCTTCCATCCGTCCTTACCGTCTGCCACGTCCAAACTTAGAGCTTTCGGGGTGACGTGATGCCCCTGCGAGATCGCGATGTTGATACTGGTATCGGTCGGATGAATCCACCCGAATGCCTTCAGGTAGAGTGGCCCTGTTGCAGGCTTGATAACAGGGATATCGATATCGACATAGTGATCTCGGGTGATTCCCTGATAGTCGCCACGGCCGAAGTTGTCGAGGTAGCTTCCGTCGCGCGCCGCGATGATTTTCGTGACGTCATTGCCGTTGTCTTCCACGGCCCGAGTCACCGGAACCGGTTTCCCCGTGATGTAGAACTTGAAGGTTGGGGGAGGGAAGGCGAATCGTTCATCGATGTACATCTCTGTGCCCAGCGGGTGATCGACGGTCATGAGCGAGACGTGATCGAAGAAGTGGGTCTCCCATAGGTCAGCGGTGATGCGGACGTCATACTTTCCGTCGCGCGGAACGAGTTGGTCGCCACGTATTTTCACCCAGTCTTCGGTGGTCATGACGTCTGGCGTGACCTGCGCATTGATCTTGAGGCCGAGTGGGGAGCGCCAAATGAAGTCGGTTACAAACTCCATCTCTTTGCCGTTCCAGGCAAACAACCACGGGCAGGAGCCTTTTAGTCGCTGGTCGACGATGACGGCGCCATTTTTCTTTTGGTCGAATTCTGCCTGCACCGATCCATTCGGCCAGACGATGCGGGTCAGATCGATCTCAGGCTGCGAACCGAGACCAAAATGGACAGAAGAACCACGTACCAGTACTTTTTGGTACAGAAGCCCAGCCCGGACTTCCATCTCTGCACCAACGCCAAATGCGTTGATTCGCTGATCTCCCGCGGGTTTGCCATCCGCTGGAGGTGCATTGTAATCGGCACGGGGTCGCATGACGGTCCAGTTGTATTTTGCAGATCCAGAATTTAGGAATTTTGCGGGTTTGCCGTCCCCAAAACCATATAAGCTTTGCCTTGCATCCGAGGAGAACTCATCTATATAATCAATTCGGCCAGGTATGTTTCCGGGCAGTAAGAACAGGCCGTTGCTATCTTTACCGAGGTAGCAGATTGAACTCCCATTTGATGTAACGACAATGTCTGAACACCCATTATTGTCAAGATCAGCTACGAGTATCGACGCAGTGCCGGGAGACTTTACTTCGGACTTGGGAAGAGTGAAATTTGCGAGATCTACCCTGCGGTAAGGTGTTCCCCTGCCAATATCTGAAATCTGGACTAATTGATTATTGCTGGTAAGAACGATGAAATCCATTCCGGAATCGTGATCGAGGTCGGCGGCAGCAACGGCTGTTACGTTTGTCATATTTTCAACTTTTGGCAGCTCCGTGTATTTGCCGCCGCGGTCGTTTCGGAAAATGTGAAGCTGCCCTTTGCCGTCTACCAGAGCAACATCGGGATCGCCATCGCCATCGACGTCAGCTGCCGCAAAACTTATTACGCTCTCAACATTGCCAAATGGACGAAGGTCGACGAAAGTGCCGTTACTATTGTTTCGGAGGACGTACACAGGTCCAGTCTTTGGAGAGACAACAATATCGAGGTCACCATCCAGGTCCACGTCAAACGCCCATACGCCGAAAATCGGGGCGGATGTTAATTCTGGTTTGATGCCGGCCTTTGAAGTCGCATCTTTGAATGACCCGTCGGTCTGTTGTCGATAAAGGATGAGTCCTGCGTCACCGCCAACGGTGATATCCATTCGGAAATCGTAATTGAGATCGGCCACCATTAGGTTTCGAGGCAAAACCCTTGACGCTGATTTGCCAGGGAAGGGAAGTGTTTGCATTTTTCCAGACGCTTGTTTCACTTGCATCACAGTGGAACTCATGTAGATCAAGTCACCAGTTGATTCTGCTTGAGCCGGGACTTTGAACTTTGCTGCCTTCAGGGGCTCCAATTCTGGACTCAATACTACTGGCGCGGCAAATGACCAATCGATCTTCGGGTCAACATCCAGGGGCGCAGGTGTGAATTTCGTGGTCATATCCGCAGCCGCCGGGGTCTGGGGTGGGGATGGAATGGTGAGCATCGCGGTCAGTGGAGCGCCTACGGATTTGTCGTCACCCTTTAACTCTTGCATACCGTCGAGGTACTCATGCTCGTTCAGTAGCATGTTGCCAATTCGAAGAAGAGTGGTATTCAGCGTTACGCCGGTTGCAGTTTTGGCCTCTTTCAACAGCGTTTTGGCACGCTCATTCCATGTGGAGGAGTGCTTCTCCAGCGCAGACATGGCCGAAGCCAGTAGCGCCTGATCATTGGATTTTGCAGCGACATGCGCTTGCTCCAATATCGCAAATATGTTTTCTGGCCGACGATTTAGCACTTGAGTTAGGTAAGGCGCGGCTTGCTTTTCTGCATCTGGTCCGCCAAGTCTACCGATCTCAGAATAGAGGGCGAACTGAGCTCGAAGATTCGTAGGGTCCTGGTTCACAACTGCCTTCAGGTGGGCAACACACTCTGCGCCCTTTCCCTGTCGACTTTCCAGAAGCGCCTGTAATAGGATCACATCCTTGTTGTCCGGCGAAAGGTCCATTGCCTTTTTCAAACTCGCCGCGGCGGGCACCAGCTGGCTTGATCTTAACTGATACAATCCCAGATTGGCCCAGGCTGCCGGCTCGTTTGGCGCAAGTTTGGTCAAATCTTCAAGAAAGACAGGGCTGTTCTTCACGTCCCCCGCATCCAATGCAGCGACACTCTTAAAGAACGTGCTGATGATCTTGCCGTATTCCGGTGTGCCCGTTTTTGGGGCAACGGGTTTGGAATTGGGGCATCCAGTTATTGCTATCGTAAGCAGGCCAATGCCCGCTACAGCCATGATTCGATTGGAATGAGAGATTGTCAGCATGAAGAGTCCTATCTTAAGGAATTCTAAGATGAGTGTAGCGACGCAAAATTAAACAATCCTTAAAGCAAACTTAAAACCATTTAAGGAAGCATAAACTGATGGGAATTGAATAGCCTGAAGGGCGCAGTTCCCTCTATAATGGGACATTCCAACAGGAAGTATGTCGTAATCACGTGTAAGACAATTCCTATGAACGAACAGAAAAACCCACCGTATTACCGACTTTTACCCGTTGCCGTGTTTGGAGGATTCCTACTTGTCTGGGAGTTATCTTCCAAGTTTGGTGTCTTCCCAGAATATTCTATACCTTCGCCAATGTCTGTCGCGCACGGATTTGTAGAGGAGACACGTGGCCACCTCTTTGATGACGTGATCGCATCTCTGTTTCGCGTTATGTTCGGCTTTGGCTTATCTGTAACGCTCGGAGTACCATTTGGTTTGTGGCTGGGCTTGAAACCAATGGCTCGCGCTGCATTTTTGCCCGCTGTGAATTTCTTTCGAGCGCTCTCGCCGCTGGCATGGATTCCTTTTGCCGTAATCTGGTTTCAACTGGGGGATAAACCCGCGGTATTCCTGATCTGGATATCCGCTTTCTTCCCGGTGGTCCTTGCGACCATGGCTGCGGTCGCCAAC
>JBDUAM010000292.1:0-6172 GCA_040004655.1 Chthonomonadales bacterium
CCCGCAACGCACGTTTAGATTTGCTCGCCAAAGGCGTTAAGCCAGTGGTTCTGAAAAGGGGACAGATTTTGGAAGTTGACGAGTAGAAATGCCCTATCCATGTACGGCGACTAAACTGGGTTGGGACTAACTATCGCGCGTCTTTACAACTCCTCGCGAACTTCATACTCTCCTTGAGGCCACCGCTTGAAAGTTTCGTCGTTGATTTTGCCTGAAAAGGACATCAACTTGTCGTGCCACTCCTTCTCGGAGAGCGTAACTTCGTTTGCCTCTAACGGCTGCACGACAAGAAGCGCGTCGATTTGTTTATCATATAGCGCGGGCGGAGCTTGTACAGTGACATCAATGGCTCCGTCGTGTCCGACCCGAGTTTTGATTGGTATGGTAATCATAATGCACCTCGCTGTAGCGTTATTGTACCAGACCATTTTCACCATTAATACGTCATGCGCGGGTGTGTTGGTGAGGGTTGACCCACTCATAAAACGCCCAAAGTCACAACGCCTCGCTGACCTCATATTCGCCTTGAGGTCCGCGTTCAAATGTCTTGTCGGTGATGCTACCAGCCAACGAGCGCAATTCTTCGCGATATGCTTTGTTGCACGCTTCCTCTTCTTCGGCATTTAACGACGTGATGACGAGAAAGCCTTCAATCAGTTGGCCGGTATATTCCGACGGCAGGCGAAGCGTGATGGTGCCATCGGGTTTGACTCGGGTGTTTATTCTTAAGTTGGTCATGGTTTAGGGTCCTTGTGGCGCTATTGTACCAGACCGTTTCCGCTGCAATTCAATCTATCGCCCATGCGGGTGTAGGTAAAGAACCAACACAACTATGGGACTAAGAATTTCCGTGAAATTGGAGGATTGTATTGAGAAGAAGTTGAAGGCAACAATAGTACGATTTTCCCTGAAATACATTGACAGAGGTATCCGTTGTCATCACAACCAATAAAAATCTGTCCTAACTGCCAGCAAACGACATTGCTCCAAGCTGCCGTTTGTGGCAGGTGTGGTCATCACTTTTCCACAAGGTTTGAACCAAATCGAACCCAAGCAGTTAATCAGGCCGGACAATTGCTCCGACCGTCTCAGCAGTTTGATTTGCTAGGAAGCTCCACAAGTGATCGGTTAGCAGTCATATTTACCTTACAACCAATAGCTGGCATCGTGGGTGGCATTTTTGGTCTAATCGGTTCATTCGCGCCATTAGTAGGTTTCCCTCTTGGGATAACAGTAAACTTGATGACTTTTCCGGAGGGATACCTTGTAATAGTAGCTTCAATCGGAGCAGTTGTCCTTTCAAGTTTCAGAGGTTATGTGGGCCCCGGAATAATGGCTGTTTCTTCCTTGGTAGCAGTGGGCTACCGCTTCAGCCGCATACAGGGCTATAGATCCGAAGGTGACAATGCTGCGCAAATGATGTCGCAGTTACAATGGGGATGGATGGCTCTGCTTCTGAGTTCCATGCTAATTCTTGTATCCTGCATTTTAGGAATTGTTGTGCAGTCATCCTTGAAATCAACAAGTACAACAGCACACAACTCTTTAGTCCGAAATGTCCGAAAGTCGGTTAGTCTTCTTGTAACTGAAACCTTATTGACAATCTGTTTTTGTGTCGCAATTGGCTGGACAACTTTCTTCGCTTACACCAGAAATAATCCTCAAACCTTGAATACTGACAAACAGCCGATAAAGGACGAACCATTCCAAACACGGCAAAATGTTCCCCAACAACAACCATTGAATTCCAATAGAAATCCATTAAGGCAACACGGCAGTCCGTTGAACACAGGTTCGGGAAATGCAGATTTAACCCAAAGTGACGCGTTAAATCGAATACGGCCTGGAATGTCGCGGGCTACGATTGAATCCATGGTTGGCGCTCCAATTAGTGAGAAAAATGATAGAGGATCACCGTCCATTGAATATCGTTCGCAAGACAAGTACAATTATAGAGTCCGTTATCAAGGTGACTTCGCAATTTCAATTGAAAGCGAAGGACCAATGCCTTGATTAAGCACAACCAATTATGGCAATTTTGCACATATTGCTATCGACACGGGAATGCTCGTTATTGTAGCCATATAGATGCGGTACTACAACGTAGTTATTACAATCGAAAACTGGAGATAAACAATTGGATATAGAAGAAATACGATCTTGCATACTGCGTCTATTTCCTTCGGGAGAAGAGAGTCATATTGATATTGTGATAAATGAAAGCGGATCGTTTACTGCAATCGAGGTACTTTCTGACCGGACAATTAATCGGAGCTTCACAGGATATTTCCGGCCGGCTGGACGAATTGTTGTAACATTGGACCCTGTCCTTAGCTTGGATCAAATGCGAGTTTTTCACGATGTTGTCAATGGATTTTTGCCACGAATCGGTGACGCAGAAGACCTTCAAAGTAATAAATTCTTAGTCTTGATTGATGGAGAATATCCACAATTGTTTAACGACCTGGACTCATTCCCTAACATCCACGGCAACGCGCGGGAGGAAATGTTACCTGTACTGCACGCGATCGAGGATCTTTTGAAACTGAACGGCTACGGTCTGGAAAAGCACACATTTGACCACAAACCTACGGAACTGCAGGCGAGAAGGCGCTGATGGTTGGAACGACTTGAAGCACTACGTTTCATTGGTCGCGGTACGCTGACGGCGCACAAAAGTTTTAGCGCTGCCGCGTCCCACTCAAGTTTTTGATTACTCTGCTAGTCGTGGTGCTCCGACTTGTATGGTTATCTTACTAGACTCAACAATTTGACAGTTTTATTGAGGTATCACTCAGCGCCCCACATCAACCCTATTCCACCAACCCCTTGACAATCGATTCTCCATTAACTATAATCATGCAAATTACTTTGCCAAACAAAGTATAATGACGACAGGAGAACCCAACCATGCGAATTCTTATTCTCAATCCGCCGCATCTGGCTATTGGCAGCCGCATTCCTAAAGAGCAGTTGCCGCCGCTTGGGCTGCTCAACATTGGCGGTGCGGTGATTGATGCCGGGCATGAGGTGACCCTGCTCGACGCCGAGATAGGGCCGATTCAGCATGACGAGATCGTGCGTCGAGTGGTCGAGCATCGGCCGGATGCGTTGCTGGTTGGGCACTCGGGATCGACCTCGGCGCACCCCATCGTCTCCGAGTTGACCCGTCGAATCAAGAGTGAATTGCCGCAGATCAAAATGGTGTACGGAGGCGTCTACCCCACCTACCACTTCCGCGAAATCCTCGCCGGGGAGCCGCAGATCGACGTCATCGTCCGTGGCGAGGGCGAAATTACCGCGCCAACGTTGATGAATGCGCTCGAATCCGGAGTCGACCTAAATCTGGTCGACGGAATCGCGTTTCGGCAGGGCGGTCGCATCATCGAAACTCGCCCCGCGACCATGATCACCGATCTCGAATCCATTCGCACGGGGTGGGAGCTGATCGACCACAAAAACTACAGCTATTACGAGGGCATGCGCGGCGTGGTGATGCAATTCTCGCGCGGGTGCCCGCACAAATGCAACTATTGCGGTCAACGCGGGTTCTGGGCGCGCTGGCGGCATCGCGACCCGATCAAGTTTGCCAAAGAGATCGCGCGGCTACACCACGAACATGGGGTGATGCTCTTCAACCTCGCGGATGAGAATCCCACGGTCAACAAAGCCGTCTGGAAGGAGCTCTGCGAGGCGATTATCGCGGAGAATCTGCCGATCACCATCATCGGGTCGACCCGCGCGGATGACATCGTGCGCGACGCCGACATCCTGCATCTCTACCGCAAGGCGGGCATGGAGCGGTGGCTGCTGGGCATGGAGAATACGGACGAAGCGACGCTGCAAATGATTAAAAAGGGCGGCGCCACCAAGAGTGATCGCGAGGCGATTCGGCTGCTGCGACTGCACGGCATCCTCTCCCTCGCCACCTGGGTCGCGGACTTCGAAGAGGTAACAGATCGGGACATGTTCCGGTCGATGCGACAGCTTCTCTCGTACAATCCAGATCAGATCATGGCGCTTTTCGTCACGCCGCATCGGTGGACCGGATACTTCCGAATCGCCAAAGATCGGCGGATCATCCAGCTCGATCAGCGCCGATGGGATTACAAGCATCAGGTACTGGAATCGAGCAAGATGACGCCGTTCAGGATCACGCTCTGGGTAAAGTTCATCGAAGTCTGCCTGCAGGGTCGACCGAGCGGAATCTACCGCACATTTCTGCATCCGGACAAGCGAGTTCGGCACGGAATGCAATGGTTCAATCGCATGGGCAGGCGCGTCTGGCCGCACGAATGGATGGAGTTTTGGCGACTAAAGCGCGTAAAGAACGGCCCCACGGTAAGCCAGTTCTGGGGCGCCCCGCAAGACAAAGACGAGATCCCCCTGCACGTCCAGACTCGCGGGGAGCGAATGGTTGAGATCGAGCGGGATAATGTGGTCGAGGCGATGGTTGAGGAGAGAGTTTTGGTGATGAAGTAAATGGCGGCAGTTCGGCAATGTGGTTCAAGCAGATATACCTTGGAAGTCGCGAGTGTCAATCTCGCTCCGGTTCTGCTTGACCAGGTATTTGCTTCTGCTTAACCGGTCTCAGGATGAATGCGCTTGAGTAACCAGTTTTGTATCTGGTGTACGTACCGGTGCCAACGATATACCCAGAATTGCTGATACTCACAGCGCTTTCGAGCTGCCATCCCGAGTTTTGAGGAATTAGCTTGTTCAGGTCTTCATACTTTCCGTTTCGCCAGATCGCACCAAACCAAGCCCTCCCATCACGTATTTCTCCGGCAATTACCCCGGAATCATTAATTGAATTTGCTTTCGCATATGAATCCGGCGGAGCAGGCAATACAATAGCCTTTCCGTTATTCCAGATACAAGCCACTCGCGGTCCCCTTAATTGCAACCATCCTACAATCATCCCTGACTTATTTATTCCGGTACATTCCGTTCTAACTTTGTATAAAGAACCGGGGGACTCTGGCGCAATGGAATGAGGTATGGGCATAATTATTCTTTCGCCCCTTATCCAAGTTGCTCCTTGTCTGTCACCCGAATCCAACAATGAGACATCCCGACCGTCTTTTGCAATGAAACTTCCAACAAGTGTCCCCGACTCGTTGGCTCCACGTACCCAGACCCTTAAATCGGTACCACTCATAATTGGACGCGCACTCATTCCGAAGTTGTTGCTCGATTTTTGTCGGGACGAAGCATGAAGTTCCCCAAACGCGGTACCGTTCTCAGTCTTGAACCGAGGTTGGCCGAAGAATTCTGCTTCGGTTCGCGGTTTGAATTTTTCGTTCTTGCGCCAGATAACGGATTTAGATTTTAGGTCTTTATTGTCGGCGTCGCCAGCAATATCGCCCGCCCGGTTAATTGATTTTGCTTTACTGAATTTGCCGTCCAGATTGGGAAGCGCGGTCATCGTTCCATCATGCCACACAAACGCGTGTGCCAGGGCACCATCCATATGGCCGGGTGGCACGTGTGTGTACGCATATCCGGCAACCCAGCCCGAGTCGTTTACTGAGCAAGGAATACTATGATCGCAGTCCGGGATTGCCCCGAGATCAATTATCTCGAATTCAGGGGTTTCTTGGGAACGAACTGAATTTGTTGTGGCGAGGGGCCGCGGCAACATAGTACACAAGCCAACGAAGATAAGTCCCGGCACAATAAATAAGTTTTTCGATTGCATGACACCAATTCCTTTGGCGGTGATGTGTCCAGCCAATGGGACTATTTCTCGCCACGTTTCACCCGGCGTCTTCCAAACGCAAAAGTTCAGCCCGTTATACTGCGCCAGACTCAGCCAATTGCAACTCCTCGGCCTCGAATTCAGCATAGACGGCCTTTATCGCAATGGGGTCGAATACTCGGCGCGAGCGAGCATCTCGGGCTGCGCGTGCCAGGAGCTTTGACGCAACAGCAGAAACATCAACACTGTCTGAGTCAATAAGCCGCTTAAGGGTGCGTTCAGTCGCGTCATCCAGTTGAACAGGGATCGTTACCATGGTTATCTACCTCAGCAGTCTTGTTCTGGCAAGATTATATCATGAAAGGGCTTTTTGGGGCGATGTAAGTGTTTAGGGCAGTGGATTCGGATGTCAAACAGAAGCCGGTTTAGCTCGCTCAATAGAAAACTGCATTCCAAGAGCTTTTAGAACGC
>JBDUAM010000574.1:0-1858 GCA_040004655.1 Chthonomonadales bacterium
AAGTACTGTTCATCTCCTGAGTGTACAGTGGAGAATAGCTCTGTCAACCTTCGGCGGACCATGCGCCTGGTGCCGAAGTAGAGGATTTCTTTTCGCAATCGCATTAGTGGCCCGATGGTTGCCAGGTCATCACATCTACACAAGGACCTGATGGCAAGGAGCGTAGGATAGCCGGGAAGCACAAACAAGATCGGGGCTAAGATTGGTACACACACCAAATATACAAATATCAGGGCTATTATCAGGTTCGATTGCCTGTACAAAACTAATGGCATGAAATAAGGAAAAATGAAGATCTTTAACCCGCAAATGTAGAGCCATGGCAAGCCTACAAACATCCGCAATCGGATGAGTTTAAAGTGAATTCGAAGTCGACGTGTTAGTCTCTTCACCTCTTCTGGTGTGGACGGGTGAGTTGCCGACCGATCGGGGGCGTCGCGCCGTTGGCCTACGGCCATTATTCTCCAGAGGTAGCGGATGTCCATGTCAGTCGGTCACAAATTCCGTGTTTAATTCGTCGATTACTTGCGGCATTATCGTGTCACTCGAAGTTACTGACGGTTCTCTACTGGGAAGGCATCACCTTCTATCGGACGCAGTAATACGTCTGAATCCGTGGGAGTTCCGGAATAAGCTGGTCGCAGCAGGTTTTCGTCCGGACTGGCGGGACGGAGAAGGTGGTGTGCGTCGTGCAGACTCTCAAGTCGAGCCGTGAGGTTTTGGTGGGCTTCAGTGGCTGGGAGCTTCATGTGCGGGGAGCCAGGTAGGGAGTCCGACCGGTTTGCTAGCGCGTGGATGGACTCCAGATCGCCGCGAGTGCCAATGGCCTCCATCGCATGAAGGGCTGCGAGCACGAGATCGGCATGTCGTTTCTGCCATGGGCACGACGATGTGACTATGTTTTGAAGCATTTTGTGGTGATTGAGTTCCAGAAGTAACTCGTCGGCGGGAGAGAGCTTTGGAAGCAATTCAACGAGCCTTTCTTCAATCAACTGGTGCAGCCAGCGTGGGAGTCGGTAGGATCGAGCTTCCAGCAGTGGTCCAATCGTCTCGATGGTGTCGGCGTGACACAGGGAGACTGCGGCAAGTTTGCTCCGATTGTCCATCGCAACAATGGAGACAATGAGGGGTAACGAGATCAGAGTGATCGTAAACGCCGCGCCCCAGATCATGTCCGGAGTGTAGTAAACTATCAAGCCGACAATCAGAACGATCGGGCCTGTGGCCCACAACATCATTTCAATGAACGCTCGTCGTCGCTTGTGTTCAAATGCCAATTCCGCGCGCGCAATCTGAAGCTTGCGGATGGCAAGGATTTGATCCAAAGCCTGACCCGCCGAAATCTCATTTCCGATTATCTCAACCGACTGCTTGCTCATGTTATCAATGCGTTTCCGATGGGTGGCGTGGTTCAAGACGTGTGTTTGTCGGTGTCTGACGGCGGTGCAAAATATGCCTTCTTCTGTTCGCGCTGTACGACAAGTCGGGCTTCGAGTTGGGCGGCAGCCATCTTCGCACAATCAATTATTACCGGGTGGATTTTTGAAGACCTCGACTTGTTTGCAATCCGTTCTATGCTTTCAATATCTTTCTCGCCGCCATATTTGGTGAGTAACATCATTATGCGGCAGGTGAATTCCCCGTCACCGTCTGCTTTGACCCAAGATTCCGTCAAGTAATAGCGAATGATAGCCCTCTGCGCCTCTGTTAGATCACTGAATTGTTCCGCGTTCACGAAGGGCAAAATCTTCGACAGTCTCAGGTGTAGCATCGTTGACTGATGATAACTTAAATCCGTCTGGGAACAGTCGATAATCAACCCCAGACTATTTGAATCGTTAACCTCAACCAATTGGTC
>JBDUAM010000094.1:0-6150 GCA_040004655.1 Chthonomonadales bacterium
TGTCACGTGGAGCGCCTCTCTGATGACGGCGCTGGTTACATTTGGCCCGGGCGGGCTGATGGCGGAGTCTAAGGCGAGCTATCTCTCCGACAAAGATATTACTGACATACCTGGCTTGGTCGCCGATGTAAAGAAGAGTAAAGTACCGACCATAGTCTATTTTGCCACGCACTCTCCGGTCTTTCAGAAGCTTACTGAAATGGACGAGATCCCAGCAATGCAGCTTCCGGCAGCGTCGATGACCATTACACAAGAGCTGAACAGTCTGATCAACTGTGGTGTGAACATGACCAAATCTGGCGATTTTGCTGTAGCCAATCTATCAGCGGAGTTAAAGAAAAAAGCGGAGAGCGCTGGCACGCCAGCCGAAATCGCTCACGTGAATCGGTTGCTGTTAAGTGACCTCTTCCCCGAACGAATTGCCGCAGTTCGATCTCCCATGCAGCTTCTGGTTCGGGACTTCATGATCTTGCCGGTCGGTGCGTTTGCCTACGGTGCGCTCTTCTTGTTGCTGGCGACTCTGCTAAATCGACCGCTTATGTGGGGGCTGGTGTTTGCATTCGGGTGGGAATCGTGGGTGCCCACCATGCCCGGCAACTTCCAACGCGTATCGTTAATGTCGTACCTACGGGCGTTGGCTCCGCATCCTCAGCAAACTACCGATCGGGCGGGCATGACAGAATTGCTGAGCGCATTTTCCTCTTCGACGATATCCGCGCAACTCGCATGGACCGTGCTCTTCTCCGTAACAGTGATCTGTCTGACAATGGCGCTGGTACTCTTCTCAAACAACGAGTTTGTGCCGAGGGAAGACGCGGAGTAGGGGACTTTAGTCTTCGAGTTCGCTCAGGTCGAGCTCTTCCGGAGTACCGTCGCTGTATGCTTCGTCGTGGTCAGCCTTCAAAGCAGCAACTCCGCAGCCCTTGCAGTTCGGGCACTTTGACGTCTTCTCCACCGTTACTTCAGAAGCAGCAAAGTTCTGGTGTACGGGATTACCGCTGAGCAGCACTGAAACTTCTTCCTTGATGATATTGACGTCCTGCACTCGGCCCTGACCCTTCGGGGTCATCACGGTCTCCCCGATCTGGGGCAGGCGAGCCTTACCTTCTACATAGTTATCCTGCTCATACCTGAGGCAGCACATCAGCTTGCCGCAAACACCCGAATATTTCACTGGATTGAGGAAGAGGCTCTGGTCCTTCGCCATCTTCATGGAGATGGGCGCGAATTCCGTCAGAAATGTTGAACAGCAGAGGGTGAGGCCGCACGGACCGATCCCGCCGACCATCTTCGCCTGATCACGTGCCGCGAGTTGATGGAATTGCACCTTGCACCGCAACTGAGCCGCGACGACCTTCACTAGTCCACGGAAATCCACGCGCTTCTCCGCGGAAAAGTAAGCCGTTACCTGTGAGCCGTCAAACGTGTATTCGGCTGCGACAAGTCGCATGGGCAGCTCAAGCTCGGCGGCCTTCTCTTTACAGAGCGCAAGAGCAGCCTTTGCCTTCTCTTTATTTTTGACTTCCTGATCAATGTCTTTTTGATCCGCCATTCGCAGGACAGGCTTCAGGGGAGCTTCAATTTCAGTTTCGGGCACTTCGCGTTTCGTAACGCGAACGGTGCCGAGCTCCACGCCACGAGTAGTCTCTACCAGCACTCGGTCGAAATCCTTGAAGTCCATCGCACCCGGATCGAACCAGTATGATCGCGCGACTCTCTTGAATGCGACGCCTACAGCTTCCGGCATTTGTAACTCCTGAATTCGCCAACACGGCGAGATCGAAACATGTGTCCATTGTGGCACATTAAACGCCGGTGTTCGCTCTGATTTAGATCAGGGTTGGATATCCCTCTTTCGTATACACCTGAGTCCGTTTTCTGCTAAACTTACCCATTCGTTTCGGTGCAGATTCCCGAGCGTAAACAATATCCCGTCCCGTTTCAATTGAGGTATCGATGCCTGAAGTTCGCTCCATCCTCGCCACAGACTGCGGCAGTACTACTACCAAAGCAATCCTGATTGAAAAAATTGGTGACACCTATCGGCTGAGC
The DNA here is from genome assembly GCA_040004655.1 of Chthonomonadales bacterium. GTDB lineage: Bacteria > Armatimonadota > Chthonomonadetes > Chthonomonadales > CAJBBX01 > JBDUAM01. The sequence continues at coordinate 2,053 of JBDUAM010000094.1, forward strand.
GCCCGAGGCGAAGCGCCGACTACGGTCGAGGCTCCGTTCGACGACGTGACAGTTGGCGTGCTGAACGCTGTTCGGGAGATCGAAGAGTTGAGCGGTAAGTCCCTCATCACTACCGATGAGCGGATTAAGACGCCATCCACCGATGCCAAAACGGGCGTCGATCTCTACCTCTCAACATCCAGCGCCGGTGGTGGACTTCAGATCAGCGTCGCCGGACTTGTAAAGAAGATGAGCGCGGAGAGCGCGCAGCGGGCAGCCCTTACTGCTGGAGCGATCGTGATTGATACGATCGCGATTGACGATGGGCGCAAAGAGTACCAGAAAGTCGAGCGGCTTCGGCAGCTTCGACCAGATATGATTCTCGTCTCAGGCGGCACGGATGGCGGCGACACGGTGAAACACCTCGCCGAAATCGCCGAGATGCTTGTCTCCGCCGATCCAAAACCTCGACTAGGAATTGGTCTCAACTTACCTGTTATTTTTGCTGGTAACGAAGATGCCTTCCCGGCAGTGGAAGCGCTGTTGAAAGATCGCGTGGCCCTAACGCACGTAGCTAATCTGAGGCCGACCCTCGATAGAGAGAACCTTCTCCCCGCACGCGAAGCCATCCACGAACTCTTCCTCGAGCACGTGATGCAGCAGGCCCCAGGCTATAGCAAGCTCACCTCCTGGACCAGCGCAGACATCATGAGCACGCCAAACGCCGTTGGAACCATCATGGAGACCATCGCGAAACAGCGCGGGATTACGGTGCTTGGTGTTGATATTGGCGGAGCAACGACCGACGTCTTCAGCGTCTTTCGAAATGAGACCGGCGACCCGATCTTTAATCGAACAGTTTCTGCCAACCTCGGGATGAGTTACTCCATCTGTAATGTGCTTACCGAAGCGAAGGTCGAAAATATCAAGCAATGGATCCCATTTGTCGTCAGCGATGCGGAGCTTCGAAACCAGTTGCGTAACAAGATGATCCGACCTACCACCATTCCCCAACGACTCGAAGACCTGCAAATCGAACAGGCCGTGGCCCGCGAAGCCTTGCGGCTGGCATTTGATCACCATCGCTCGCTCGCTCGCGGACTTGAAGGCGGGGCAGGCGTTGCGGCAGGCATTGGCGGTGCATTTGAAGGCAAGAAGACCGGCAGGACCCTGGTGAATATGATGGCGCTGGATATGATCGTGGGATCGGGTGGAGTGCTTTCTCATGCACCGCGACGAGCCCAGAGCGCCCTGATGATGATGGATGCCTATCAACCAGAAGGCGTGACGCTGCTTACAGTCGACTCCATCTTTATGATGCCGCAGCTTGGAGTGCTCTCCACTGTCCTTCCCGAAGCGGCAACACAGGTATTTGAATCCGATTGCCTTGTCTACCTCGGGGCGTGTGTCTCGCCGGTCGGAACGGGTAAAGAGGGCGAACCTTGCGTTGACATCACGTTCCAGGGGAAGACTGAGACCATCAATGTCGGGCAGATCAAAGTCTATCCGCTCGGTATGGTCGGCGGCACGGCGGATCAGCATGGCGACACTACGGAGATGAAAGACGGAATTGTTCAACTCGCGTCTAATACGCCCGAGACGGCTGAGATCCAGATCAATCCGACTAAGAACTTTGACGTGGGTGAAGGTAAAGGTCGATCCCGCACCGTGAAGGTGTCCGGCGGTGTGGTCGGATTAATCATTGACGCTCGTGGTCGCCCGCTGCAAATACCCACGGACGAAGCCGTGCGAATCACGAAACTGAAAGAGTGGTTCGCGGCGATGTCGATCCCGACCTGTAATTAATCGCATCCATGCGACCAACCCTTCTACGGCTCCTCCGCTGCCCAAACGGCTGCAACGGTTTGCTCACCCTCGATACTCACCAGACTGGCCCGGCGCCCGATGAAATTGAAGCAGGGCTGTTAACCTGCAACATTTGCTCGTCTGCATTCCGTATTGAAGGCGGCATACCAAGAATGCTGCCCACCTCACTTCAAAAGGACGAACCAGAGGACGATGAGACCCGTCGCAAACGCAGCGAGATGACCGCCAGAGACGAACAGGCGGGCGATTACGATCGAATGTGGCACCTCAAACTATTCGGCATGCTCGAAATTCCTGCGACGTTGGCCGGATTGCATCTCACGCCGGAATCGCTGTTGCTGGAAGGCGGCTGCGGAACGGGTCGAATGACGTCAGATTTTGCTGCTCGTTGTCAAGAGTTGGTAAGTGTTGATTTTAGCTGGGAATCATTGTTGTCGTGTCAACGAAAGCTGAAAGCTGCGGGGATTAAGAACGTTCATTTGATCCAGGCAGATCTCTGCAGCCTGCCACTCAGGACCGAGATGTTTGATAGCGTGGTTAGCTGCCAGGTGCTGGAGCATATCCCCAGCGCTGACGCGCGGAGTCGAGCTGTTAGTGATCTGGCAAGAGTTTGCAAAAATGGTGGGCATGTGGTGATCTCGGCCTACCAGCACTCCATCTTTACGCGCATATTCGGCGAAAAAGAAGGAGAGCATGCGGGGGGAATCTATTTCTTTCGGTTCTTCCGCGCGGAGTTTCGGGAGCTCCTTGCAAAGCATCTGAAAGTAAACGGCATTACCGGCGCACTCGTTTACCATTTTATTGGACGTTGTCGAAAATGCGAAGATGGGAAGTAATTGAGGATGGCTGAACCAAACATACAACCGACAGCGAAAAAGGCTACCTGGCGAATGGGCGCCCGTCAACGTGAACGCCTACAGTGGAGCGTAGTCGGTGTGATCATAGTTCTGCTGATCATCGCGTTTCGGCCCTATTACCTGCACATTGTTGAGACTCGTGAATTCCAAACCTGCCAGAGCAATGCTCTGAAGATCGCCGGTTCTGTTCGGCGATATATGGAAGATTACGACGGCACCCTTCCACTCGGGCCTAACTGGATGACTAGCACCCAGGGCTACATCGCGGCAACTTCCGGTACCGGATTTGCGATTAAAGATATTTTCCACTGTCCGCTGGACGACACAAAAGGCGAATCAAGTTATGCCTATAATTCCGAAATAGGTGGATTTTCAGCAGATGTGGTCTCGACTGCAGATGGAGGAGAAGATCGCAGAAAATTGCTCGGTCATATTGATCGCGCGCCCATGATCTTTGAAAAGCATGGCAGCGGAATGAATTCAAACCTGAAGGTCGAATCGTGGAACGCATTCAAATCAACGCTGACTCGACCGCATTTTGCTCCTCAGAATACCGGAACCTACATCACCGGAAACGGCAAACCTTCCTGGATCAACGAAGAGCAATTGAGCAACAAGTCTGGAAAGTTCTAGCCTACGTTAAGCATTAGAATGATTTAGGAGATAATTAGTTTATGGGATCAGCATACACTCCGGGATTAAAAGTCAGCGCGGCGGCGACCATCGACAAATTGCGGCGATTGCCTTTGAAGGGCGACGTCCTTGTGAAGATAGGGGATCGAGTGACTCCGGATACAGTAGTTGCGCGGACTGAGCTGCCTGGCCTTCTTCAAACCGTAAAGCTTGCTGAGAAGATGGGCATTGAACCCGGTGAGATAAACAAGGTATTGCAGGTCAAACAGGGGGACCGAATAGAAAAGGGAACTCTGCTCGCAGTGAGCAAAGGACTATTCGGAATGTTCAAGACGGAAGAGAAATCGACCGTAGAAGGCATTCTCGAGACCATCTCGGATGCAACGGGCAACCTCGGAGTGCGACAATCCGCAACCCCCGTTGAAAAGGATGCGTACGTTAGCGGGACTATCTCCAAAGTTATTCCCAACGAAGGCGTCGTAGTTGAGTGTACGGGCGCCATTGTTCAGGGGATATTCGGCGTCGGCGGGGAACGCCTGGGGAACATCGCGGTGGCGGTGAAGAGCGCCTCTGATCCGTTAACCGAAGCTCAGATAACAGAAGCGCATAAAGGCAAGATTGTCGTGGGTGGGTCAAATGTTTCCATTGGCGCAATGAAAAAGGCCGCGCAAGTCGGTGCGGTCGGGCTGGTGGCAGGTGGCGTTGTCGACCGCGAACTTATTGATTACCTTCGGGGTGCGCTAAACGATCCAACATTTGATATTGGCGTGGCAATCACAGGTACCGAACCAATTCCCTTTTC
>JBDUAM010000037.1:0-6120 GCA_040004655.1 Chthonomonadales bacterium
GATGTCTTTGGGCTACATCCACCAAGAATGACGATGCTGCCAACAATTATTACGATGCTGAGGATTTGTATTGCATGCCTGTTACGAGAGGTTAAAAGCATCTACCCGCCGTTACCTACGACGATGGTTCCGCCTGAACCTTCATATCCGCCGCCGTTAATGAAGTCAGAGATACCGTCCACAAAGGCCTGAGCGATCTTATCCTGCCATTCCGGGTCCAGTAGTCGATGTCGGTCGGTGGGGTTCATGAGAAAGCCCATTTCCACGAGCGTTGCAGGAATGGACGCGCCCCGCAGCACCCCAAGTCCACTTGGATGCAATTTGTAATCAGATCGGTCTCGGCGATTTGGCAGTCCGCTCACGCTGGCAACTCGTTCAATGATGCAATGTGCTAGCGCTTTACTTATTCGATCTTCGGCATGGTAGTAAGAGGTCGATCCGGATGCATTAGTCGGCAGCGAGTTGAGGTCATCTACATGGATACTGACAAAGAGGTCGGCCATGCTACGCGTTCCAACTTTTGGTCGATCATCGAGTAAGAGAGAGACGTCATTCTCTCGAGTCATGATCACTCTCGCTCCCGCATCTTCCAGCGCGGCCCGAACCTTTTTACCAACTGCCAGCGTTATGTCCTTCTCGTAAATCACTTTTCCGTTGAGGGTCGCCTGGCACCCCAGCGGATTGAGGCCAGTTGAGCCGCCGTGGCCGGGGTCGACGACAATGGTGAGGTCTGAGATGCTCGTCATTCGGTGTGGCGAAGTCAGATTGATGTCCCAGCCCGTTCCCATGGAATTCTGGGTCAGGTTGTATCGTGCCGTTTTTTCAAGCGGAAGCACAAATCGAGTACAGTTAGGAAGAGATCCGTTTGTGGCGTGTATTTCATTGACGAATGTGTTAGATACCTTCCAATCCTTCTGTTCACCGTCCAGAGATGAATTTGGGAATTCCACAAATAGTCGTGGCGGGTCCTGAAGCACGCGCGTCATTGGTTGAACCGGGCCATCTGCCTTGATGACCAATTTTGCATTGTTTGCATCAGATGCTTCAAAACTCACAGATTGGATATGTCGAACGACATTCAAGCCTTTAACAGGCCTTGTGTCCTTCCGGCTGCCGAACACTTTGTTAGTAATATCGACAGTCGTATTTACGGTCGGCATCGGATTTTCAAGGTTCTGCGGAGTCTGAACGTTGGCAGCCTGCTTGGACGGGGCGGGCGCATCCTGCCGAATTGGTTCTGACTTTGGTACCACGTTAGACGCAACTACCGTTTTCTGCGCCTTCGCGCTCGACGTGTTCATTCCCAACCAAGAAGCAATCTTGTTCGGCACTGCGGTTACTCGGCTGCCCGCGGACGAGTTCTGAACGACCTTTTCCACAGAACTGGCTACTGTCCGTTGGGTTCGCGGCGAACCATCGATTGTTTCAGGCATGGTTACTCCGGGGTCCTTATGCGCGACCCTTGTGGGTGCGGTCGATGCGGTCTTCCCGGGGGTATCGGGGACTACAACTGGTTTCTTCGCAACAACCACTGGCGCAGTCGGCTTCTCACTGGAACCTTCTGTTCGGATTTCGCAGGAGCCGTCGTGAACGACGTATTCAATATGCAGGTCGTGCGAAATCTCAGAGAGTGGAACCATCGGTTGCCGAGTCGGGCGAGCAACCGCAATCTCTTTGGAGGAACCATCGGGAAGAGTCAGGACGACCGTCTCTTCTTTTGCTGTCAGCCGATAATTCGCGTGGAAACTCTTGAACGCGTCAAGCGGAATGTAGACCTCTTTGCCATCGAACATCGCCGGGGTCTTGAGGGAGACCTCTTTACCGGAAATCTTGAGAGCTACTGGAGTCAACTGTCCGCAAAGACCGGCGCGACAGAGGGTTGTGCTCAAAAGGAAAGCAAGGGAGGCAACAGGGCGAATGTTAGAAGTCTTCATATAGCGATCCAGTTCTCCGCGGGACACAGTACGGAATAAGACCGAAAAGAAAGCTGACCGTTCCACCAAAATGGCGTGGAAGTGAGTATATCTTTTTTTTTAATCAATGTCCAGTAAAATCATCAAAAAATGTGGGAAAATTACCAATAACTATTTTACATGCGTCCATAACGCACCAATCCGTGGTGAAATGTGGGAATCACTTGCCAGAATGGATACCAAATGTCTGAATTGTGGGCGAAGAAGTTGTTTGGTGAGTACGAGATCAACCTGGACGACAAGGGAAGATTTACTGTGCCTCCTGAATTCCGAGAGGGATTGGGTGATTCATTTGTGCTTACCCGTGGCCCAGATCAAGTAGCCCTAATGATTCCTATGGCCGTCTGGGCTCCGATAGAACAGGACCTTTACGGTCCAACAGTGAAGATTTCATCCCGACTGCTTCAGCGACTCTTCGCCTTTCGCCAGGAGCTTCACCCGGATACACGCAGCCGACTGATGCTGCCCAAGACCCTGCAAGACTGGATGGGTGTTGAGGGTGATCAGCAAGCCGTGTTGCTCGGCATGGGGTCGATTGTAGAAATCTGGACTCGAAGCAACTGGATTGAATATCAGAGGAATTTCAGTTACGAAAACGTCATTGAGGCCGCAGAATCGCTTGGCATTACGCAGGCATTTCGCTTGTAAAACCCTTCGCCGATTTCTACAGCCTCAGTTAACATATGACTTAGACTGCCGATCCGCAGAACTTACATTTCCTTGCGGCTTCTGCTATTGCTTCCTTACATTCCGGGCACTCTTTTGTTGGCACGGCCGGCGCTTCTGGAGCAGGCTTGACAAAAGCTTTGACTATCAAGAAGATGACTAAGGCGATAATAATAAAATCGATGACTGTGCCCAAAAAATGTCCGTATTGAATGGCAGTTACAACTTCTTTCCCGGTTTTGGGATCTATTGCGGTCTTTAGGACGATCTTCATTTCTTTCCAATCGCCGGCGGGCATAACTATACCGATTATCGGCATCAATAGATCATCTACTACCGCGGATACCACTTTTCCCGTCGCAGCCCCGATTATTACACCCACTGCAAGAGCCAGTGCGTTACTCTTGGTTAAGAACGCCCTGAAATCGTTAACCACTTGATATCTCCTCTGCGTTCACCGCAATTCTCAATGAACACTTGAATCGTTGATTTCCAACAAATTCATGCCATCAACATCCTTGTACCGTCTCCAGATATCTTCATCTTACGTCCAAATTAATCCTCTACTTTCCGTATGTCCACATTTGCAAACAATTAATGAAATATCCACCGAATGGTGGATGCCCCAATACTTTCCAAGTGCCAATATTGACCGTACGCACAAATAATGATCCCTATGAATGAAATTCGTGAGTGTTTGCACAAGCGAATATGTTTTTTCAGAGGCATTTGTTGGGGTAGTAGCGGTTTTTGCGTTGCCCGAATTTGACAGAAATGCTCGGGTCTGACCTCGGTCAGACTTTGCGTGCAACCGAGCAGAGGCGCCGAAATTCGGGGATTCGGATATCGGCGCCGAACAAGATTTCAAGATGGCTCCAGGCCGGAGCCTGATTCACACATCGCTGCTGGGTGTGATGTGAGGATCATGTCTACTACTGTCGCCAGCGGTGTAGATAACCGGCCAAAATGAACGCCGCTCTCCAGAAGGAGCGGCGTTATTAATTTGTCCATTCCGCTTTTTTCCGCTCTACCCAAAACCTACATTCACGAAACTTTATTAATCCCAATTCGTCAGTCCGGCAGGATTTGAGTGGTATCGCTCCGAATACTCACATTAGTTGATTACCAACTGCTCAATTACCAGCACAACATCTACGTGGCGAAGCATGTGCCACCTGTTATTATCCGGAGGATTCGATGAAGAAAAATTTGTTTGCGATCGGAGCCATTGTTGGCCTCATCGTGATTGGTTCCACTGCTCAGGCCAAACCTGAGTACGCCCGTAAAGAAAAGAAGATGTGCGCCTACTGTCACGTGAAGGAAGAGGGCGGTGGACCCCGAAACCCGCGTGGAGTCTATTACGCTATGCATGCCAAGAGTTTTGAAGGCTACGATGAAGCCAAGGTCATGGGCGCGAATGCAATAGTGGGAACCAAGAAGACGGGCACGCCGGCATTTAAGTCCTCTTGGTCCATGGATGCGCCGACTGGAACCATTCGGATTACTCTCGCCGACATGGCCGGTGACAAGTCCGCTCGAATGCTCACCGTAAGCGATGGCGGCAAGATTGCTATTCACAAGTTCGTCGATGACAAATTTGCTGTGGAAGCAGAAATCGACGCCGGCAAGGGCGCATCGCACTTTGCAGCCGGATCGTTTTCAAAAGGCAAGGCTGCATGTATCGTTGTTCCAGGAGTAATCTGGTTCAAGGATGGTGACAAGTGGACCAAAAAGGCTACCACCGATATTGCTGATATCACCGGAACCGTGGCATTTGTAACGGGTGAACGGAATATCTTCTACTTCGCTGGCGGTATGCCCGATGTCTTTGCCGTTGATCCTTCTGCCGACAAGCCAGTCAGCGGCGGCAAAGAGATGGTCCCGCCGGATCAGGGCGCAGGGGTTTATGCCGATCTTACCATTCATCCCCCAGCCGAACTCTTAAGCGCTCTAGGTGTTCCAGAACAAGGCACCAAGGCCGGAGTGATGGGTATCTTTGATCCCCGTGGCGAAAGCAAGCTCTTCGCATGGATCCCGTGGGCCGATGCAGATGGATACACCATTGTGGTTACCGACGCAGCGAGTATTGGCGGCGGCGGCGGTGAAGTCAAGCCGCTCTGGACGAGCCCGAAGATGAAGGGCAAGATCCTGGACGTAGCAGTTGGAATGGACCCGAAGAGCCCGAAGAAACTCGGCTTACTCGTCCTCACCTCAAGTGGAGACGGCGGTAAAGATCGCAAACTCGAGTTCTTTGCGCTCGATTAATTGATGCAGCTTAACATTCAGAGGCGGTTTAAGCGTTTCCTAACGCGTAGACCGCCTCTGTTTTTGTGTCTGGCCTTAGTCGCCTCGGGTCTAATCACATCGTGTTCTAAATCGCCCAGTGTTGTTAACCTGACAATCTGGACCATGTGGACCGGCCAGGAAGAGAAAAGCTGGCTCGCAGTAATCAAGCAATATGAAAAAAGTCATTCGGGAATCCACATCGAGAATCTGGGCGGTGTGATTGAAGATTCACGCACAGTCCGGGCATTAGTCGCAGGTTCTCCTCCAGATTTATTTACTATTGCTGATCCTCTCTTTCTCGGCTCTCTAGCGGCCAATGATGCGCTGCTCCCCCTCGACGACCTTTTCAAGTCCTCTGGATTCAAACATGACGACTTCATTGTTGCATCGCTCAAGATTTGCCAGTTTAAGGGTCGACTATATGCCATGCCTTACCTGGTCGACTGTTTTGCACTTCTGTGGAACAAGAAGCTGTTCAAAGAAGCGGGCATGGATCCGGAGCGGCCCCCAGCCACGACCGAAGAATTGGCCGTGGCTATTCGAAAACTGACCAAAACAAAGGATGATCAACTCGTTCAACTCGGGTTGCAGCCACCGGTTGAGTTCAACGCAATTCCGGCAATGTTCGGCGCATATCTGCTGGCGCCCGACGGAAAAACTATCACTCCAGATTCAAAAGAAAACCTGGCAGCATTGAATTGGTACATGCAAGTCATTAAGGATGAGGGCGGTAATGAGAAGGTCACCGCATTTGCTGCCGGATTCGGGCAGATGCAAAGCCCCAACAACCCGTTTTTTACCGGACAGGCAGCGATGAGCCTGGGTGGCGAATGGATGCCAAACTGGTGCGAACGATATGCACCAAACCTCGATTACGGGGTTGCACCGATGCCCCACCCGGCCAATCGTCCGGATTTGAAAGCGCCAACGTTTATTGGCGGAAATGTATTCTGTATTCCAAAGGACAGCAGACACGCGAAAGAAGCGTGGGACCTGCTGGCGTGGATGCAGACGGATGAAGCACAGATCTTGTTTGCCGAACTCATGAATGGTGTCCCCAACCGTCGATCAGCATTAAAGGCGTCGACGCTGCGCACGGGAAGCCCCCGGCGCGAAAAGTTTGGTCAGTTCTTTGATCTTGCAGAGAGCCCAGACGTGCGATTTTTTCCATCTATCCCCGTTGCGACCCTGTATA
>JBDUAM010000229.1:0-1841 GCA_040004655.1 Chthonomonadales bacterium
TTGTAGGCGTTGTCGCACGTAAGTGTATGAAAGACAAAGTCATGTTTCCCTTGCCTGGGCTGTGCGCACTCATGTCTCTAATTGCTTTGGGATTTTGTGCGGGAGACAAATTCTTAATCATCTGGTATCTATTCTCGACCTGGTGGTTCCACTCCTGCCAGTATCTCGTGATCACTTCGGCGTTCTATTTAAAAGAGAAGGGATTACCCGAGAACATGGCGTTTTCGGAGATCGGCAAACTGTTATGGTCGCCAACATTCATCAAGTATTACGCGCTCCTTTTTGGTACCGGCTTTACTGTTTTCTATTTGATGCCCAACTGGTTCGTAAGTAACGGTGCAGAAAAAGCGGTGGCCATCGGCGCAGTCTATATCGCCTTCAATCTGCACCACTACATCACCGATGCGTTGATCTGGAAGTTGCGAGACCCTTCGATTCAGAAGCTTCTGATTGCCTAGTCTGTTGTCGCGCCTAGAGTTAATAGCGTGCTAATAACGCTTCGTTTTGCTGTAGAAACTCGACTGTTTTTATCACGCTTTGCTGGATCGTTAACTCGGCACGCCAGCCCAGGGAGCGGATTTTGGTCGTGTCCAAATAGATGAATGGATTGTCGCCTATCCATCCGCGATCCTGCGTGCCGAATTCTAATTTCGGAGAAAGACCAAGGTGACCGGTGATCCAGCCGATCGAATCTCTTACTTCGCAATATTCATCCGTGCCAAGATTGAAAATATTAACGCGATCGTCAGCTTTTTCCATGGCGCAGAATATTGCGTTGATGCAGTCTTGAATATAAAGGTACGACTTCTTTTGATGTCCATTGCCAAGTACATTTAGCTGGGCTGGATTTTGCATCAAGCGCTTGTAGAAGTCGAACACGTGCCCATGCGTGTAGCGTTCGCCCAGAATCGAAACGAAGCGAAAAATCCAGGCTTGGAAATCATAATTTTCGCAGTAACCGCCGATCATGCCTTCGCCAGCTAATTTTGACGCACCGTAAAGCGACGTTTGTATCGGAAAAGGCGCATCTTCTGGAGTCGGAATTACTTTTGATTCGCCGTAGATTGAGCCCGTCGAGGCAAAGACGATCTTACTAATACCGTTCGCCCGCATCGCTTCCAGCACATTGAATGTGGCGATCGTATTTTGCTGCAACTCACGACTTGGATTGTTGGGATCAACTCTTACGTCTGCGAATGCACACAGATGAAAAACTGCATGGCCTCCGCCCGCCATAGATTCCTTTAAGGCCGCCAAATCTGTTGCGTCGACTCGAATCAGCTTGAAGTTATCGTGTTTGCGCGCATCGGTGATGAAAAACTCCGCTCCGGTTGCAAAGTTGTCCAGTCCGACTACATCGTGGTCTTCAGCCAGCAGCCTGTCCACAAGATTGCTGCCGATAAAGCCAGCCGCTCCCGTGACAAATACTTTCTTCTTCACCTGTTCGCCTCAACGACAACCGCTTCCCATTCGGCGGGTCAGACTAGCATAGTTGAGAGTGCCTGGAAAAGTCTGAAATCACCAGGTAGAACTAAGAATTTTTCTTACCCATGTAAAGGAATGCCAGTCTGATGTATTCGACAAGGGTGGCAATCAAGGGCATCGACGAGGGGCTCGTTTTCAGTCCGTAATCGTAGAGCAGTGGCACTTCTTCGATTTTTGGATGGAACGTCGATAGGATGAGCAGGACTTCTCCGTTGACAGCAAACGATTTTTTTGCTTTGAAGGTGACACCGCCTGCGAAACCACGTTTGATAATGGAGCCGCGATAAGCACGATAGAAGATCGTGTAGTCCTCCACTTTGGGAATGTGCAAAGCAACTCTCAAAGCCATGTTGACA
>JBDUAM010000412.1:0-1839 GCA_040004655.1 Chthonomonadales bacterium
TCGGCGGCAGTCATGGAATGCAGAGGTTGGCTCAAAGTTCCTCGACACGCGGCATGGAATAACTGATCGCCTGCGAGGCAAGGACCTCGGCACGAAAGGTCGACTGAACCCTTCCTACTATGTGGATGATAACGCTCCGGGCATTACTACGCTCGCGGAGTACACGGCGACCGGTTTACCATCGGTTGCGTTGCGAAGTGTTGACAATTGGCACTCGGTCTTCTGCGGCGAACCGATCTTGACGGAGGAGTTTCTTGCAGGGCTTTGTCACTTTGGCAAAGTACACCGATACATCGGTCAGGCGGATACTTATGTTACGGCAAACGGTCCGTGGCTCACACTCGTCGCCCCACGAGATGGTCAACGACAGATTAGCCTTCCGAAGCATTCGGCTGTGTACGACATCTCAGAAGGCAAATTGATCACGGAGAGCGCCGCCGAGATTCGCATGTTTATGCGAGGCCGAACTACGAAGCGTCTTTTCATTGGAACTCTTGAAGAGATTCAGAAGTACGGATTCAGCACAGTCAGGCCCGCCCCCGAACCGGAGCGTTCGCCTGCACCTGATGATCCGGTTCACCGTGTAGAAGTTGCCATCGTAGAAGATGTAGCAGAAATTGTTGAACCCGCTTCCTCCCAGAGCGAAAAGGAGGACCAATCGCACCCGCGAGATCCCTTTCTCGAATTTGTTGACGCGCTTGGGCAAGTGGATGAAATCCCGCTTTACGGATCAGAAGTAGAAGGCGCGACTCCAACTGAAGGCGACTCTTCAGAAGTTTCTGAGGAAGAGTTGCGTCGTCGACGTCGTAGAAGAGGTGGCAGGGGTCGCGGTCGTCGGCGACGAGTTCCAGGTGAAGCCGGTGGCGACACTCCGACACCGACCGTAGAGTGACGCGATGCCAACTGATAAGCAGTTAATCGCCTTCAAGATCGGGGCGCGGGCAAGAAAGTTCTTGAACGAAGAGTGCCCGATTGAGGGTTTTGAGGTGTTGTTGACCGCCATTAATGAGACGGCCGATGGCGCGGATGACGAGCTTCATGCTCTGCTGGAGCAAGAACTTGAGAAGTATGAAAAGCGGGTAGAAGCCGCAGATGTGTAGTGATCGCTCATGATAAAAGCTGATCCAAATCTAAAATATACGGACCTCTTAGAGCCGCTGCATGAAATGTGGCGGCTCTCTGGCATCAAAATTGAAGCCCTTCAGAATCGGTGGAATCCGAAGTATGGCCCTCCGGTCGTTACCCGGGCTGGCAAGTACACCAGCCGAACCTGGACGAGCTGGACAGAAGGATTTGTATACGGCTCCGCATTGCTCCAGTTTGATGCCACTAGCGATCAGAAGTTCCTCGAACTTGGTCGACGTCTGACATTCGAGCGCATGCCGAATCACCTCACAGATCGCGGCGTTCACGATCATGGATTCAACAACGTCAGCACCTACGGCAACCTTTGGCGCATGACTGGTGAGGGCAATTCTGTCTCGCATGGTGACCGCGAAGTCTGTGAACTCGCGCTTCGGGTGAGTGGAGCAGTGCAGGCTATGCGCTGGACCAACACCGATCGGGGTCACGGTTTTATCCACAGTTTCAATGGTCCACAATCTCTTTTTGTTGATACCATTCGATCTCTTCGGTCCCTCGCTATTTCGCATAAACTGGGACACGTTTTTATTGGGGAACAGGTCCAGCACATCTCGTTGCTGGAGCGATTGGTCCACCACGCGCTGGTAACGGCCCAATTTTCGGTCTACTACGGCAAGGGTCGAGATGTCTATGATGTTCGCGGCCGCACGGCGCATGAAATACTTTTTAATCCGACAAACGGAACTTATCGCGCAC
>JBDUAM010000164.1:0-6085 GCA_040004655.1 Chthonomonadales bacterium
ATCAAGCGCAAATATCCGAAGGAAGGTAAAGGTTCTGACGGAACTGATCGAGAACCGCCAACTACGAGAAGAATTGGCGAAGAAGGTAGGAGAGATGAACTTTGGCGATACGTCCTGGCTCGCCATTGCAAAAGAGACCGCGCAAGTATACGAGCGATTTGTATATTCGGGCCTGTAATATAAGAAGTATCCGTTTGCGTGAAGCAGACAGTCTTCGGGCCCCCTATCCTTCAGCTAACACTCGTTTTGTTCATCCTTGCCGTGCATCTCAAGAGATCGATCATCTAAGGTGGAGCAATTGTTTATGCCATGGCGCTTGCTCTGGGGCCCTCGTAAAAAGAATCAACACGCGCTGCTTGGCGAGCCTCCTCGCCGCGGATACACGAGCTTGTTCTCCGGCTCCTTCACGCAGTTGATTCACCCTCCTGCCGGTCAAATTCCATTTCTGGACGGCCTCCGGACAATAGCGATTCTCCTCGTGGTGAATCATCATTTCAGCGCCGGTTTCGCAGAATTGCATGGGGACAACTTCTACTCCAGATTGCCTTTTGTGATCAATGGTTGGAGCGGTGTGGACTTGTTCTTCGTTCTCAGCGGCTTCTTTATCGGAGGGCAACTCTGGAAAGAGCTGCTGAAAGATGGAACGATCTCGATCCGTCGTTTCATTCTGCGTCGGGGACTGCGGATATGGCCCCTGTTTTTCTTCGTATATTTATGTATTCTCGTGCTCTACTGGCCCGACGCCGTAGCCAAACAATACGGTTGGTCCGATCTCGTATTCCTGACGAATTATTTAAATCATGGGATTGTCGGTGGCGGCTGGTCGCTTTGCACCGAGGAGCAGTTTTATATCGTGACGCCTCTGCTGCTTTGCCTCTTCGCTCGTAAGAAACTGCATGCGATCCGTCCGTGGCTTTGGGGTTTGCTCGCCCTGATTCCCGCGATGCGGGCGGCGATCTGGGTTCACCACACAGGTCATTTCTTTTATCACGACCCCGCTCTGTTCGCTACGATGTACTACAAGTTTCATACCCATTGCGATGGACTGATTATCGGTTTGATCATCTCCAATCTTTGGGTTAGCTATAACAAGCCCCGGTCTCCGCTGTGGAAGTCCTCTCTCATCCTGCTTGGAGGGTTTGTTCTCCTGGTTGTCTTGCGTGAATTGCAGCATGAGATTTTCATCTTCACCGGACTTGCCTTCTTTTTCGGTTCGCTCGTTTGGTTCGGGCTGGCTTCCCGCATCAACTTTTTTCAATCCCGGCCCTTCTACTGGATATCCCGCTTGTCGTTCGGAATGTATTTGAATCACGGATATTTAGTGAGCCCGGTTCTCAAGAGTTTCCTGCCGCACATCCACTTCCTGCCGCCGTCTTCTATCGCAGCACAGTTGCTGGGGACGATGATTCTCACAGGACTATCTGCGGCTATTGCAATAGTTACCTTCTGCCTTGTGGAACATCCGTTCCTTGGTCTTCGCATGAGGCTGCTGGAGCCTCATGCGGTGAAATAATATTGTGATATAACCAAAGTCACGGATTCACCATTACCAACTTTTCCTGCCCTGTTGAGCAACGGGATGATACTGTTTTGCTTCTGCCTTTGTTTTCCCGTTACCGAAATCGCTGGTTTTTAGTCGGTTGATTTTCAGGCAGTTATGGGCATTTTTCGAGTACGTCCCCAATTTCTCTCTTTAGACCTGAATCGATTTATGCGTCGCGGCACGCAGTGTACCTGTGCGTCCGCGACCTCGCACGCTTACCTGGAGATAATTCACGTCCTGCATTTACTTCGTTAGCCCTAGTGCCACGAAAGGGCCATATGGTGTCCCCAAAGAGCTTTCGATACCTGACCTCTACGTGGAATACACCTCACCACTGTTAGCTGTCAGGCTTGTACAAGTAATTCCTAGTTTCTACGGTCATCCTGAGAGAAGCCCTCAATAACCGTCATGGAGAATGTCTTGAAGTCCTTATTTTTTCTTCTTACTCTTTTTATTGTTTCCCCGTTGGCATACTCCAAGACGGTGAGTTCGGTTGCTATCTCTCCCCAGGGCGCTGTACTTCAGAGCGGATCAACGCTGCAGTTCAGCGCGACCTGCGTCTATTCTGATGGATCCGCGGACAACTGTGCCGCGTCCGGCGGCGTAACCTGGACGACCTCTCGGGCTACATCGCTTACAGTCTCCAGCACTGGCTTGGCCAAAGCCGCTACCGATCCCGGAGCAGGTTCTGTCGGCACAGGTCTTGTGCTCGCTTCGGCAGGTGGGGCGACGGATCGCGCCAATGTCTTTTCGCAGCATCCGGGAGATACGTTCTATCAGTACATGACTCCGGACTACCGCATCTATCAGACCTCAACGCAGCCGACGGCAGTCAGGTTTCCCATGAACGTCGTTCTAGGTTCGACCGTTGCTCTCGGTTCAGGAATCGTTGTCAACTACAACGGACCGACTACTGGTGTGCCGTTTAATAGCACCTGTAACTGGATCAGTTCGGACCCGGCGAATGCAACGGTTAGCAAGATAGGACTTGTAACGGCGGTAGCTTCGGGCTCGGTGAATATCACCTGCGGCCGTGCCGGCAATGGCGTGTTTGGCACGAGTGGAACCTCGGGTTGGGTGGCTCCTGGAAACGTTATTACTCTTAACATCGTGGCCGGGGGAACCGGGTCGCAGACCTGGTATGTTCGCCCCGGCGGCGGAACCCCCTTTGTGAGCGCAGCGACCACTCCCGCAGGCCAGTGCGACGGAAAGCATGACGCCGACTATCCCGGCTCGGGCGTCAATCAGCCCTGTGCATTGGGGAATATTCGGTATCTCTGGACAGATCAGACGACTTACTACCAGGAGAAGTGGATTATCTCTGGAGGAGACACGGTTATCGTCCGGAAGAACCCGAATGGCTATAACACCGGATTGGATGCCAATGCGAATGGCGCCCCGGTGAACTGCAATGGAGACGGCGGTAACTGCTTTATGCCGACGATTCCCTCCGGCACCGCTGCGCGTCATACGCGCATACTCGGAGAGAATTACGCGAGTTGTTCCTCGGATTCCGCAAAGACCCTGCTGCACGGAACCTGGGGAGCGTACACAGTATTCAATACAACCGATTCGCAATTCGTCGATGTCGCCTGTTTTGAAGTGACGGACGCGGCAGCCTGTGCTTCAAGCGGAGCTTACACAAATACGTGTCGGAATGGAACGTACAACGCGGCGGGCAACGGAATTCTTCAAAGCGCTCTTACAGCGTCGGTGAACTATACAGACCTGTTTATCCATGGGCTCGGCTCTGACGGTATTCATGGAGCATCCGGCGCCGGCATCGTAGCCGATAGAGTCCATATTCGAGCCATGCCAAACGCCGGAATCAATATGGACGACAATCCATGGCAGGTGGGCAATATCTCTGTCGCGGGTGGCTTTACTTTGAAGAACTCGATCACCGAGTTCTCAGGTTGTGTCGAGGAATATCCCGTCGTTCACAACTATCCCTACATCGAATGCCGCGACCAGAATACCGGCGGCTATGCCGATGGCTTCGGGACTGCCAGCGCCACCGGCGACTGGCTCTTCGACCACGATACCTGGCGGTACAACTTTCAGGACGGTCTCGATCTCCTTCACTCGGGCCTGAACAGCCTCACAGTAACGAATTCCACGAGCTACGGAAATGACGGCCAGCAATTCAAGATAGGTTCCGGCCTCATGGTTGTCTTTCGGAACAACCTCACCTTGCATAACTGTGCGCGTATCGGTCAGACGATCGGCGACGAGCCGGCGAGCGCGATATTGCCGGGGGTAGCCTTGTGCCGCGCGGCCGGCGATGGAATTCCAATCGCCTTTGATGGGCAGGGAACCGACCTCTTCCAGAACAATACCTACGTCGGCTACGGGGCAACTTCTTATGACCTGATGTGCACCGGCGGGTGGGATAGTTGTCCGAATACGAAATCGGTCTTCCAGAACAACATCAACATTGGCATTACCAACATGAATCCTGCGCTGCCGGATCATCGGGCGCCCGGCCTCTTCTATACCCAGGGAACGATGCCTGCCAATCAGGGATGGGCGGTGCGCGACCATAATCTTTACTTTGGATTCCGCAACGGATGTCCTGCGTTGAATGCCGGAGAGATCTGTGCCGATGCCAAGTTCATCGGCGAACCGCCGCTGACGATCTCGTCCGAGACGGTTCTCGACAACTTCAATTTCAATTTGAGTTCGGCGAGCGCGGCCAGGGGCTCGGGCATCAGCATCCCCGGTCTGCTCACCGACATTCTCGGGCTGACGCGTCTCAACCTTCCATCGATGGGCGCAATCGAATTTGGGGGCAGCACCGCCGCTCCTCCGGCTTCGTCACAGCCGACCACGTTGACCCTCGGAATTACACCCAGTTCCATGACCGTCGGGCAGACGGCGACCGGAGCAGTGTCAGTGGTCTCAATCGGAGGCGTGGTTCCCACCGGGACAATCTCTCTGTTGAATGGAGCTTCACTTCTGGGGACAGCGACCCTTAATAGCTCGGGCATCGCGACGCTCGCGCTGCCTTCGCTTACTGCCGGGACTTATGCTGTGACTGCCTCCTATGTGGGAGACAGCAATTATGCCGCTGGTGTATCGAGTGCTGTCACTCTCACCGTCAACAATTCTGTGACGTCTCCTCCCAGCGGCGGCATTCGTCCTCCGAGTGGCGGGAACCCATCCACGGGGGGAACTTCAAATCCCTCGGGGAGCGTAACGCCTCCTCCCGTCCCGCCATCCGCCGTTTCCATCCTGGTGGCGCAGCCCGATTATGGATTCAATGTCATTCCCGGCTCAACCCGCCGCATCTTTGCGACGGTTACCAATGGAAGAACCAACCAGGTCGCCTGGAGGGTGAAGTCCGGTTCTGCACAGATCTCTTCAGGCTCCGGCTCGTGGATCGACGTGACCGCGCCGGCGACGGGATCTTCCTGTTCGATTACGGGGACAAGCGCGAAGTATGCGGTAGCTTCCGCGACGCAGTTTACCATCCAGGCCGCCTCTGTAGATGATGGGTCAAAGACCGCGGATGTCACATTCAACGTCTGCAAGCCTGCCGTGGAAGTATCAGTCGTTCCGTTCTATCGCACCGTCTACTCGAACCAGCCTGTCGATATTCAGAGCCTTGTGCTCGGAGCGACGAATCAGAATGTTCATTGGGCAATTACATCGCAGCCCAGAAACGGAGACGGCAGCCTTGCCGATTCCACCTCGCGCGACAGCTTGTTCACCGCAGCCGCTCCCGGCCGCTATCAGCTTACGGCGACCAGCGTGGCGGACGGCTCCAAGAGCGCGACGGCAATTGTCTATGTGACTGGCCACACGATGCCGTATCGTGTCACTCCCAGCCAGACCCAGCCCGTCGATTGCTCGGTCGATCCGGCGATGTTGGGGACCGTGTACGAGGTCGGCCCATCCCAGTCATTCAAGACGCTGGCCGCGGTGCCGTTCCCTACCATGGAACCCGGTTCAACCGTGCGGCTGCATAACGAGGACGTGACGGGCCTGCATCCGACGGAATACCACGAGTATGTTCAGATCTCGCGCGCGGCAACAGCCGATCAGCCGTTTCGCCTGTGCGGCCTTCCCGATCGATTCGGCAATCTGCCGATTATCGACGGGGCGAACGCAACCGGCCGATCCGACACGGATGCCGCGGTCGCCGGCACCGGGCTTCTGACGCTGCACAGTTCGAACGGCTTTACTTACTGGCCTGCCTTCTCCGGACCACAATACATTGCCATCGAAGGCATTCAATTTCGCAATGCGAAGACCGGAAACAGCTATCGTGCACCGGGCGGTTCGGCGAAGACCTGGCAGAACACGTCTTCCTGCATCCAGGTGGATGACGCGCAGAATATTGCATTTGTCGGCGATGATATCGGAAGCTGCAGCAGCGGCGTGATGACCCAGTTCAACAGCAATGGAGGCTGGGGCGCATCGGACGTGAACCTGCTCTGGGAGGGAAACCACATCCACAACAATGGAGTAGCGGGTTCGAAGCTGGGACACCAGATGTACCTGCAGTCGTGGGGCAACGTGGTGCAGTTCAACCGTATT
>JBDUAM010000462.1:0-6081 GCA_040004655.1 Chthonomonadales bacterium
CCAGCAGCCCGTGGTGGTTTCCGGCTCAGCACCACATTTACCGAGATGATGTTCACCGACCTGATGCCAATGGTTGATAAGAACTACAGAATCGCGCCAGGCCGCGAAAACCAGGCGATGGCTGGATTGTCGATGGGTGGCATGCAGACCTTCACCACTGGTCTCATGAACACGGACAAGTTCGCCTATCTTGGCGGCTTCAGTGGCAATTGCGGCAGCATGATCCGCGGGACGTTCGATCCTAAGACGAGCTGCGGTGGAGCCTTTGCAGATCCTGCGGCCTTCAACAAGAAGGTCAAGCTTCTTTTTCTATCCACAGGCTCCATGGAAGGTCCACGCGTGAAGGAGTTTAGTGCGACACTCACCAAGGACGGCATCAACAATGTCTACTTCGAGTCTCCAGGCACAGCGCATGAGTGGCTATCGTGGCGCCGCGCCCTCAACGATTTCGCCCCGAGACTCTTTCGGTAAAACGCCCAGGTTGACGAAGTTCACTCTTTACGCAGGAACTTCGTCAACCGTCCTTAGCAATCTGTCCGCCAGTTCGGATGACGACGACGGCAACCGTATAGGGGGCAGGGTCCACTGCGAAGTTTTTTGCAAACTGTAATGGACGGTTGCGAGGCCAATCTCATTCGGCTGTTCAAGTGAAGCAGTATATGGAAGGCCCACAGGATTTTATGGAGCGCAACGGTTCACTTGGGATCGTCTATCGGGTTTCGTATCAAGAGTGCGGCACGGGTCATGGTCAAAGTCGGACTTAACTGCTTATACATTACTAGACTGTCTGCAGCGTGAAGCGCTGCCCTCCAATCGTAAGTAGATATCGTCCAGTCATGCGCGCATATGTGGTGGGAGGTCGCCACGCGGTACTGCCGAGCGTTTTTGGGGCCGTGCATCCTTCTCGGATTGGAATTTCCGGTCCAACAAGGACGGCTGCCAATCTTTGCCAATCACTTCGTGGTTCCATCCTACTCGATGATCGCAATTTTTATCTGTCGCGATCTACAGCAGTGTTCCAAAGGCGGTTGCCATCTATGGTCTTGGTGGTGGACCTCCCTTTGATTGATCTATTCAAATAGACAAACCAAATTAGTTGGAGAAAAGCATTGCAATATGACTAGTGGACGCATGTCTATCGACAAGAGCCGCCATCGCAGTGGCGACCAGAACGATGCGGTTCTCCGCTAAGACGGCGTGAGCATCACAGAAGGGTTTCTGATCGACGTAGGTTCGCTGGCGCAGGGAAATTCAAGCTCGAGAACAACGAGCGTGTCACTTACTGAACAGCAATGGAAGAGCGGAGATCAGGTTCTGCCTCCAAACACTCCACACATGCGTTCCTTCCGTCTCGATGTATTTATGTCTGATCCCGTGGGAAGTAAGATCATCGGCGAGCGACTTGTTCGCTCGGTAGAGGAAGTCCTGTCTACCACACGAGATCCAAATGAGTTTGTATTCCTTGTTCACAGATGCTGGGTTCTGATATACGTTGTCGAGAACGCCCGTGATGTCGAGGAAGTTTCCGCCCACAGCAGCGCTAAAACCGAGCACATATTTGAAGAGTTCAGGGTGGCTTAGTCCGATAGATAGCGCTTGCCCTCCCCCCATTGACAGGCCAGCGATTGCTCTCGAATTAGCATTTCGCTCGACTCTATAATCCTTTTCGACCAAGGGGATGACATCCTCAAGCAGGTCGCGTGGAAAGAGTGGAGAAAACATACTCGTCTCACCAGTCAGACGTTGAAGCGGTGCGACACCCGCAGCCTGAAGAGCGTGACCTTGTGGCATTACCACGATCATCTGTTTTGACTTGCCCTGCGCTATTAGATTGTCCAAGATGAGGTTCGCCCTGCCATTTCTTACCCAGCCTGACTGATCTTCTCCGTTCCCATGGAGCAGATATAAAACGGGATAGCGCTTCTTTGAGCCGTCATACCCTGGAGGGGTATATACCCAAAGCCAGCGGACGACCCCCATCACAGACGATTCATATAACATCATGCGCACCTGCCCGTGAGGTACGGGTTGCGCATCATACTCCGCGGGCGAGTCCCCGGGAACCTCGACGAAGTTGGATGTGAGTTGACCTGGGGGAACGGGTTTGATCGCGGGGTTTGCGGAATCTAGCGTATCAACACCATCGACGCGGAAGTTATATATCCAGATTTCCGGTGGTAATGGCCCTACCGTAATAGTCCAAAGACCATCTTCATCTTTGGTCATTGGCTGCGGACCTTTCCCCTGAGTGATCTCCCCGACTAGAAAGACCTGATTCGCTGCTGGAGCGCGAAGCCGAAAAGAGACGGTGTGGTCTTTATGCACTTCAGGAGAAAGTAATGCATTTGTTGGGAAATTGGCAGCCGCGCTCCGATGGTGGACAGGCGGGACCGTAGGGGCTTCCTTAGCTCGGCCATCATTCTGAGCCAGGAGAGAATGAGTTGTAGCGAAAAGAATAGCAATCGTGAAAAAACGAGCAGATGACACGGGAAGCTCCTACAATCAGTTGGTGATAAGCAGAAGAAAGACAGAACAAAGTCTAATTGTAGCTTTCTCTGCGGCGCGCCTAATTCTTTAATGCTTCAGCAATCGCTTGTTCCGCGATCGGCGCCATGATTTTATAGCCAAGTTCTGTTGGATGAACGCCATCGACACTCAATCCCTCCTTGATGCCATGTTTGTCATCAGCCATTGGGGTGAAATAGTCGGCGTACACGCAGGCACTCTGTTGGCAAAAGTCGCGCATCCATGAGTTCAGCGTTATAACTTTTTCTGCTGGATCGAGTCCGCGTTTCCATGGATAGTCAAATACGGGGGTCACTGAGGCGAGAACCACACGGATTCCGCTTGCTTGCGCTATCTGCGTCATGGACTTCAAATTGTCTTCGATCATCTTGAGAGTTGATGGTCCAGTGTTGCCAGCGATATCGTTTGTGCCGCCATTGATGACTACAACCCGGGGTTTAAGATCAACGACATCCTGCTGAAATCGTAGAAGCATTTGTGGGCTTGTCTGGCCCCCAATACCTCTCCCGAGGTAAGGCTTGCCGGCGAAAAACAAATCAGTCTTTTGAGCCCATATATCCGTGATTGAGTCCCCCATAAAGACCACTTGAGGTGGTTGGGCGAGTAATCTGTTTGCGGCTTGATAGCGAAGCAGGTTAGGCCAGTCTTTGGCCATCTGGTCCTGCCGCGCCTTGATTCGCGCGGCCCTTTCCTCCGCGGAAATTGGGGAAGAGGTTGAGGCTGATATATGGGGCTCTCGCGAAAGAGGCGCCTGCGCAAACAAGTGCACTTCGAATGCAACGAGCGAACTCACCAAAATCAATTTCAATAGCGCACTGCTTCTCATTGAGATAGATCCCTCGATTTCCTATAAAATATAATCCTAGGATTATAGGAGCTAAAGCTCTTCCAATGTCAACTTATCGAATGACTCCGATGACATGCTTGATCAAACGAGTAGCTAGAATCCTCTGACATTTAAGGAGATTGTAAAGTCCGAGGAGATCGGATTTTTGGGGTATGCACCCTGTGGTGCTATTAAGAGTTTTGCCGGCGTGGTCAACATCCGCAATGACTTTCATTGCGGATGTCGGCCATTTGGGGGCGGAAGGATGGATTTCGGCGCCTCCAGGCAGCGCCAAATCTGCTATCGTGTCGCAGTCTGGAAGAGTCCCCGTCACCCTAGACAACTTGCAGACATTTCTCCAGCGAAAGACAAATCCTCATTTTCCTTGACAGGGCATTCTAGCGACCGGTAGTATTCCTGCCATGCTATACACCTATCATTATAGGTATATCGGAATCAGATCATAAAACAGCTCGTGGAGGCATAAATGAACCAATCTAGATTGACAAGAATGAGAATGTTCGGCTTGACAAGCGAACAGAGAGTGGATGTGAGTCCAGCGTTCCTGGTACTACTGCTCTTGTTGCTGGTTTCGAGCATCTGCGGAACAAAGATACAAGCGCAGACGACGTTTGGTTCGGTGGTCGGTACTGTAACTGAAGCATCTGGAGCGGTCATTTCTGGTGCTCGTATCACCCTAACGAGTGAGGAAACAAACCAGCCGCATACCATGGATACGGGTTCTAGCGGCACGTTTAGCTTTGTCAACATAAACCCGGGATCGTATCGCCTTGACGTTGACATGGCCGGCTTCAAACGCCTGGTGTTGTCGAACATTCAAGTTCAGGTTGGAGGCACGGCACGGGCCGATGCAGCACTTGAAGTTGGAAATGTGAGCGAGACGGTAGAAGTGACGAGCGCCGCTGCCCTGATCCAAACAGACACTGCAAATCTCTGGGGGGTCATTGAGGGAAGGGCCATCCAGGACATCCCACTCAATGGGCGCAATGTCAATAATCTGTTGACTCTTGTGCCGGGTGTTATTGCCCAGGGCAGCACCGGAGGCAACATCTCCACCAATCTCATCGCGTATGGCAACTACCAAATTGGTGGTGGCTTCGGCAACCAGAGCCTCTTCTTCATCGATGGCGTCGGAGCGAACATCCCGGCAAATAATGCGACAGCCATCATCCCTTCACAAGACACCGTCCGCGAATTTCGTGTGTCCACCAGTAACGTTAGTGCAGAGTTCGGTGGCTTCGCTGGTGGCGTGGTGAATATAAGCACCAAGTCGGGCAGCAACGCATTTCATGGATCCGCATACGAGTATCTGAGGAATCGTTCCCTTAATGCTAACGACTTCTTCAGCAACCGTGCTGGACGTGCACGTCCTCCTTTTGTGCAAAATCAGTTCGGCGCTACACTTGGCGGCCCCATCATAAAAGATAAAACCTTCTTTTTCGCGGGCTTTGAGCGGCAACCGGTTGCAAGTGGCAACCTGTCCACTACAACTGTTCCTACCGCAGCCATGATGAGAGGTGATTTTACGGCAGCTGGCCTCCCGAAGATCTACGACACCACGACTGGGCTTCAGTTTCAATGTAACGGTGTTCTAAATGTGATCTGCCCTAGCAGGATCGACCCTGCAGTAACTGCTTTGCTCAAGCAGGATTATCCTGCAGAAGCAACAAATCCCAGCGCGATTTCGAGCAATTACATTACAACCACGAAGTCGCGCTATACGTTAGATCAGATAAATGCTCGTATCGACCAAAATTTTGGCACTCGGAATTCTGCGTTCGTCAAATACGCAAGATTCCAAGTACAGAATATTACGACGAACCCATATCCAGGAGTAAAGGCCTTTGAGCCTGCTGCTCCGGGGGGCATTCAGGATCACATGTCCATTATTGGCGACACGTTCACCCTGAACCCGACCACAATTCTGGATGGCAGAATCTCTTATCTTAGGGTGTACCAGTACACCTACCCTCGTGGCCTGGGAACAGATATTTCTGGGATCTCTCCCGGTCTCGCGGCTATGCAGGCCGCGCTTGGACAGAAGCTCCCGACAGCATTCAGTTTCGCTGGCACTGGCATTGCGGGAAGCACCGGCCCGGGCCAGCTCTACTGGCATACAAATGTATATGCAATTTCTGGAAGTATTACGAAGATTCTCGGGAAGCACACCGTAAAGGCGGGCGGACTTGTGCGCAGTGTTCAATGGATCGCAGATCCAGACAGTGGCGGAAACGTCTTCGCATTCTCTGCGCAGACGACTGCATCGCCAACTGTGCCCGGCTCTGGGCATTCGGTGGCCTCGGGCCTTCTTGGCATCCCTACAGGTACGACCGCTCAGGCAATCGGTGGCTCCCGTGCCTTTCTCCACAATTATAGTTTTTTTCTAACAGATAACTATCAAGCAACTAGGCGTTTGACGCTGGATCTCGGGCTGCGATGGGACCAGCCAGGTTCGTATTCCGAAGCAAATAACTGGAACACGGTGATCTTGCCAAACGCACCAAGCCCTCTTGGTACGATTTATAACCCGGCCCTGGGAGCGCCGCAGAAGCTCTTGGGTAATCTCGCGTTGGTAGGTACCACAGACTATTCATCCCGTCGGGAAGAATCCCTGCACTGGCTGCTTTTCTCACCTCGCGTGGGATTTGCTTATCGCCTCACTGACAAAATGGTCGTTCGTTCTGGATATGGAATATCGTATCTTCCAT
>JBDUAM010000313.1:0-1835 GCA_040004655.1 Chthonomonadales bacterium
TGGCGACCGACCGGCGTAAACGCAACATCCCCACCGGCGACTTTGGGGTGCAGCGCGGGGCTGTTTGGCTTCCGGGGGGAAAGACCCTGTTCATCACCGGCCAGTTCGCTGTCAACCGAAACAACACCAATCATGTGGGTGTCATGGCGACGGCGCATTTCGTGTCGCTGGACTACGAAGGAAAGTCTTACGTGCTCGCCGGTGGCATGTCCGATGCGCAGTCCATGTCTGTCTACAACGAGGTCTATCGGCGGCTAAACGGGGAGCCCTGAGGGCTACCGGAGACCATCGGCGATAGAAGTGCCTTCCTTGGAGGCATTTCATTGACGATTGAATTTATTTCATCACCTAGCTGAATCTTCCATCATCCCCCCATAGTGCGGTGTCATGGGCACGAGCGGATAGGTGAGGCAAAAAATCAGAAGTCATTAACCCACATTTTTCGTCAAGTTTTTCGAGAAGCACGCAAAGTCGTTCAAAATGTTGACGCTCGAACTCCAACGCCGTATCTAACGTCCAGTCGTTTGGTTTGCTCAAGTCGAACATAATTCTTCCAACCACGAAAGAAATATAAGATTGAACATTTTCCAACAGTCGCCAAACCAGTTCGTCGTTACCGCCCTTGTGCACAAAGATGTTGCGAGCACGGTAAATTCTTAGAATTTGCCATCTCACTTTTTGTTCTGATCTTTTAAGGGTCTTGGCGAGATTTCTTGGCCGGCTAAGATCCTTCCAAGCATCCAATAGGTGAAAGCAAAGCAGTGGGTTGGCCGCACAAACACGGAACAAATCCCTGATGCCTTCATTATCCTCGGCGCCCGTTAGACAGCTCAGAACATCCTCGCGAGACACATGCCCCCTCGTTGAACTAGGCATGAACCTAGTGTCAACCTCCAGGCCCACAGCCCGCTTTGTGCCATATATGCTCAATGCTAAGTAAGTGACGACCTTATGTATCCGCCGAGATGTAACAATCGGCGCAATAAGATTGGCAACGCGCTCTCCGATGCTGCCTGCCCCAAAGCCACCAACCATCGCTTCCAGCGAGGTCCAGAAATGACTAAGCGCAGCTCTGGGATCAGCGGAAGAAATTCCTAAAGCATGGGCTCCCAAAACGTTGGTCATTCTGCCATCGAGTCGCCCCCCTAACTGCTCAATTCGACTGCGGGTCGTCGAAATATGATCATTACGAGGAAACAAGCCATAGTGCTGAGCGGGGGAGACGTCCACCTTTTGTAAGTTTTGCCCATCTTCAACCAAAACCAGAAGAGAAATCTCATGACTTGCCGCATTGGCATATAACGCCAACAAGTTGAGTATCGTGCCTAACCTTACCAATGCGCTTTCCGCTGCCAGCCTGCTCGACTTTGCGAGCACGGAAACTTGGACCAGGTATTTATCTGAATGATCGGCGTGCCAGTCTCGCCCAACTTGCAGTCGTTCGATCCGCGCTACTCCGATACGAGAATAGCCACTCTCAACAAGCAGGGAATCCAAATCTGCGATTTCGCCAGATATCGCTAGAAAGCAATAGATCTGACGATCTTCAGGACGAAGGTGCTCGGCAATTCTGTCCAGGACAGCTCTCGGCGGTGCGGTAAGATCACAGTCGTTTAATGCAGCTGTGGCTTCCTCGCCGACTCCCAAACGGTGGGCATGGGTAGCAATGAACCCCAACGTGCGAAGAAAATCGCCCTTTTTCTGAAAATTATTCTCCAACAGTGCTTGCGCATCAGCGAAAAGCAAAGGGATCGGGGGGCCACTGAGATCCTTCGCCAGCGTAGCGGCTTCTTTGGTTCGCTGTAGCTCTTCGTGCCTGACGGTGACGAACGTGC
>JBDUAM010000320.1:0-6077 GCA_040004655.1 Chthonomonadales bacterium
GGTGTGCGACCAGCCATCAACGTGGGTATTTCCGTTTCCCGCGTAGGTGGTAACGCGCAGATCAAGGCTATGAAGAGCGTTGCGGGTAAGTTGAAGTTAGACTTGGCACAGTACCGCGAAGTTCAGGCATTCGCCCAATTCGCGTCTGACCTTGATAAGACTACGCAGAATCAGCTACAGCGCGGCGCCCGAATGGTCGAACTTCTGAAGCAGCCGCAGTTCCAGCCGATGCCGGTGGCCACGCAGGTCATCACCATCTTCGCTGGTATGTCCGGCTTCCTCGACGATCTACCCATTGCAGACGTTCGCCGATTTGAGACCGATCTCTTCGCGTTCCTGACGGAGAAGTATCCGGAAATCGACGAAACGATCCGCCTCTCTGGCGCCCTTACGGACGACACGCAGGCAACTCTGAAGCAGGCGATCACGGAGTTCAAGAGCGGGTTCAAAACGAGCGCGTAATAGTCGCAAGCTGTTAAGAGATTTGCACCGGAAATTTCCGGTGCATTTTTTTGGTTGTGTTATTTCGGGCAGATAACAAAGGGGTCGGCGTAGATGTCTGCCAGGGATGCTCCGGCAAGGTAGACTTTCTTCTTGGTGAGTTGTACCATGGCCGGGTGACCGCAGAGATAGACTATCCAGCCCTTTAGCGCCGGATGTTCTGCCAGTGCGATCTGGTCGGCTCGACCCTTCTGCACATTCTCGCTCTCGGCTTCATCGGCGCAGGGGTGGTAGTAGAAATTGAGGTGTTGGTCGGCGAGTTCTCGCAACTCCGCGGAGCAGTATAGCCCCGACTCATTCCAGCTTCCGTGATAGAGGTGGATTTCGCCTGTGTGACCGGCGGCAAGTGCGTCCCTTGCGATAGCAATCAGCGGCGAGAGCCCTGTTCCCGTGCCTACCAGCAGCATGGGCTTTTCTGGGGTTCCCTGGTAGTAAAAGCAGCTTCCACACGGCCCTGCGATCTGTAATTTAGCGCCATGCCAGACCTCGTCAAACATCCAGCCGGTCATCTGACCTTCGGGAAGTCGGCGAACGTGAAATTCCAGGTACCCGTCATCCGGCAGACTGGCGATAGAGTAGCTTCGGCTTACACCATGTGGAGATTGAAGTTGCACAAATTGGCCCGGCCGAAAGTCAAACTTCTCGGCGGGAACGGCGCGGATACGGATGATCTCCGGAGCAAGGTCTTCCCGATGGGTCACGTCAGCAATTGTTCGCGTGAGGAGGTCAGCATCGGGTCGACAGACTTCCATGTCCGCAGTGGGTACGCACTGGCAGGAGACGAAATAGCCGAGTTCTGCGAGGTTTTTACGAATTCCGACCTGGGACTTAGCAGGCGGAGGACTCGCAGGAGAACGGAGCATGCACGTCTGGCACGCCCCACTCTGGCACGAATTGGGGATGTCGAGACCATGCCGCAACAGACCGATCAGCAGGTTCTCGCCATCTTCAATCTGGTACAACTCGCCTTCAAATTGAACAGCAGGCATGAATATCTACAGTCCGAGAACGTCGTCGTGGGTAGAGGCGGCGATGGCCATCACCTGCGCAATGAGATCCGCAGGAACGTTCAATTCCTGAAGAGTGGCCTGCAGGTTCTCCGCGACCGCCTGAAAGTGGCTTTCGTTTAGCCCGCGTTTCACAAGGGGTGCGTGTGCAGCTCGCATATCTTTGCCGGTGTAGTTCGCAGGTCCGCCAAATGCGTAGGTCAAAAATGCCTTCTGCTTGGCTGCCTGCCGGTCCATATCCACGTCATCGAAGAAGGCGCTGATTCGGTCATCCGACAACACTTTGCGATAGAAAATATCTACTGCGGCTTCTACCGCTGCCTGCCCGCCAATTTTCTCGTAAAGACTTTCTGACATATTGTTCTCCCTTGAAATCACCCATTCGGAATGCGCCAGCGGCGCTCATATTGGATTGTACCCCGCCAGGCCGATAGTTTATAGAGTTCTATATCCGATTATCCAGTATTAAGTTAATGGAACGAATACTTTTCGACCAGGTAGTCTATTTCTGGGGTAGCGGACAGAGTGGCGTGGAAGAACTCGGCTCGTTGAGGATGTCCGCAAGTGTCGACTCTTTGAACGAAGCTTCTACCTGCGCATAGACCTTATCGAGGCGAAGGTGGAGCGGGCAAAGGTGTGATCCGTGCTGCACAATACCGAGGGGACATGTGCGAATTCGCTTGAGAGGGTCGACTGCATCCACGATCTCGAAAATGGTCAATTCTTCTGGTGATTTCAACAGCAGGCAGCCGCCATGCAGGCCACGTTGCGTCTGCAAAATGCCGCCGCGAACCAGATTCTGTAACACTTTGGAGAGGTAGTGGACCGGAACCAGCGTCGCGTCGGAAATCTGTTGCGCCGTGCGCGGTTCATCTCTATGCTGGGCGAGGTGCGCCACAGCTCTCAGGGCGTACTCGGCAGTTTGAGAAATCATCTCGTCTCTTTTCGAAAGTTAGCTGCGGGACGACCATCGAGATTTGGTCAACAGATTAATATTACTCTACGATGCCCGCCGAATTAGCCGAGCGACATCCAAACATGATATGTTGCCAAACTTCTATACGGCGAGAAGGGCGACAATAGTGCCAGAGTCTTTTCAACATCCGGCTTCTCGTCAAGCTTGTACGCGCGATGGAGCCCGTTGCGCAAGCCAGCATCTCCCAACGGCACGACGTCATGGAATCCCGCGCCGCGAAGTAATACATAACGCGCAGTCCAGGTGCCGATGCCTCGGATAGCTGTCAGGCTACTCTCCATGGCTTGGGAACCGGTGGCCGCAAGCGCATCGAGGTCGATCTCCCCTCGCACGATTGCCCGAGAGAGGTCGATCAGATAGGCAGCTTTGGATCGCGAGAATCGGATGGAAGTCAGATCGGAATACTCAAGTTCGGCGACGTCCTGCGGACGAGGATGCGCGCGCCAGCCATCACCCATATCCACACCACATCGACTCGCGAGGGCGCAACGCAAAGCCGCGGCGAACGAGAGATTGATCTGCTGCCCGATGATGGCCCACGTCAATACTTCGTAGATGGTGGGAGCCTGCGGGATGCGCAGCGCGGGTCGTTTCGAGACGAGACCCCACATGATGGGATCCGATGTCGCAACTTCCAGAAACTCGTCGACGGGCTGGTTCAGACCCAGAATTCGCGAGATAATGGCGAGGGCAGATTCTTCGTCGCCTGCACCAGGGTTCATCGTTCGGAGGGAGATGTCTGCGTGATCCGTCCCGAACCCCACACCCACAATTGCTGGGGCATCCCCCATCCAGATCGACTTCTGAAAGCCAGTGGGCGATATCCGTTCCAGCGGACTCACCGCTGATCGACCCAGGTAATTCATGACTGCTTCCGGCTCAAATCCGGGTGGCAGGTCAAGCTGAAACTTGCGCTCCGTCAAAACTTATCGTAGCCCGGCTTTGGCGCCCAGTCGACCTTCGGGTTGTAGTGCGTGAAGACTGCGCGCGAGATGGCGCGAATGGCATTCTCACCCTCATTTCCCCACTCCCAGCTCTGGTCTTTGGCCTCTTTGGTGTAGATGGAGAGGGAGTAGTCACCGGTCGGGGCGTGCACAATCGCCACGTCTGAACGCGAGGCATCGACCGCCCCACTCTTGCTGCCAATTCCCACAAACGGAGGCACCTGACTGCCGATTCCCATGGTGAAATACTGGTGACTGAGGAGCCGTTGCATTTCGTCCGTCGCGGCCGGGGTGCCGGCCTTGCCCGTCGCGATTCGCTCCATCAGGTCTCGCATCTCGTTCGGCGTGGTGACCCCGAGTCCCCACTCTTTGTATAGCGCGATCAGTCCCGTCTCGTTTTCGGGGAGCTGGGATAGCAGCCGCGTCACCTTGAAACCCTGTCGCTCCAGCCAGTGGTTGATCTCCATCGCCGTGAGCCAGCGGATGAGCATCGCGGTCGCCATGTTGTCGCTGATGGTGATCATCAGGTGTAGCAGCTCTTTCAGCTCGATCTTCGTATCCGGCCGATAGTGCTGGATGAATCCGGCGCCGGTGCGTTTGTCGGCATCTGTGATGCTGCGTGTGTCGAAATACCCTATCTCGCCCTTCTGCTGCTTCTCGAATGCCGTACACATGATGGCGAGCTTGATGGTGCTTGCCGTCGGGAATCGCTCATCGCCGCGGAGGTCAATGGATTCCCGATTCTTGATGTGATGCACGGAGTAGCCGAGGGTCCCCTTGAACGGAGCGGCTATAGCATCAAGTTGGGCTTTGAGCTTGCGGGTATCGGCGACCGCTGGTTGGGCGGCAACAGAAAGTCCGGCAATTGCGACGGCGGAGTTGGCAAGAAACGCGCGACGATTCATCAGGCAAACCTCGGGTTGGAGTGGATTAGATGCAGGAAGAATACCGCAAATCGAGTTAGGGTATCATCCGAACATCATTGCTACTTCAAAACTCGTGCCAATTGAGGCGTCCAGATGAGAGTGGAACCGGAGACTCCTCCGCAAATTGAGAATATTGTAGAGTCGGCTGAACCGTCCAAGTTGCGAATCAAGATGGACAAGCGTGGCAAAAGGTTTTCCGAACTCACCCGGGAGGAAGCCATTGAAAAACTGAAGGCTGCTAGCGAAAAGAGGCGCCGCCTGAAATGGTACGGTAGACGAATAGTAATTGCCAATAGCGTAGGTTCGAGCGTTTTCACGATAGCTTACATCGTGTACGTATTTTCCACCAGACACCCCAATGCAATGGTGACTGGTAGTTTACTATTGATGAGTTTCATAAACCTATTTGGTTTGACTCGCGCTTCCTCTTTTGAGCACAAACAAGCAGCCAAAGCTCTTGCTGAGATTGAGGACATCAACTCAGTCGGAGTTCTAATTGAAGCGTGGGAACCACTCACACCGAAATACGAAGACATTGAGCGAAATGCGCTAATAGAACAAGCTCTGCAAACGTTACTGCCGCAATTGAATGAAAATAATAAGAACCTTATCGATTCGCTTCAACGAGAGTGCCTTTATACAATGCTTGGCAAGAGTACTTTTAGATTAACCATGCCGATTGTTAAATGCCTCGGGAAGATTGGTGACGAAGGCTCCATTCGGCCTCTGAAGAAGTTTATTGGGCGGGACCATAACAATCCACAAGAGTATGCCAATCGCGAAATCGCGAGAGAGATGTTAGCTGCAGTCAAGGCACGTGTAGAAAAGCAACGCGAAGCCGACACCCTGCTTCGACCATCTTCCGCCAGTGACAGGCCCACCGACCGATACCTGCGACCCGCCGAACATGCGGAGTCAGAATCCGACAGCCTGCTTCGACCTGCGGGCCCTGAATGACGGCTTTCCGAAACCGTGGATGATTGAAGGCGTCAAACTGATTATGGAACTACAGAATTCCCAACCTGAAGAGATCGTGGTTACCAAAACAGAGCCGTCCAAATTACGAATCCAGAAGGACAAAAAGGGGAGAAATGTCTCTGAGATCACGCGGGAAGAAGCCATTGCAAATCTGAAAGCTGCAGGTGAGAAGAGAAAGCGCCGCACAAAAGTCAGAAACGTATTGATCGGGGTATACATCGCATTTATTTCAATATATCTGTTGGTATATTTATATACAAGCATATCTACAGGCCATTGGAGCAAGTTTACATCGCCATGGTTCAACCTGATCAACATTCTCAATCTCCTGGGTGCAACAGGAGCAATGTCCTTTGAGCAAAAGGAGACTGCAAAAGCGTTGGCGGAGTTGGGTGACATCGAGTCTGTTGGCGTACTCATTGAAGTTTGGAAACCTCATGCCCGTGGCGGCGAAGACCTTGAGCGTAACACACTAATAGAGCAGGCTCTTGAAAAGCTGTTACCGCAATTGAATGTAAGCAATAAGAACCTGATGGAACCACGTCACTTTGACATTCTCTGTCAAATCTGGACGCAACGTGTAAACAAACTTACCAGTCCAATCATTCTCTGTATGGGAGAAATCGGCGGCGAGGAATGCATAAAGCCGCTGGAAAAATATATTATGAACGTAGCGAACAACGCTCAAGAAACCGCAAACCGAGTCGCCGCAACCGAGGCATTAGAAATGGTCAAAGCACGGGTA
>JBDUAM010000163.1:0-6074 GCA_040004655.1 Chthonomonadales bacterium
AGAATCTGAAGTCGCAATCGATACAAACTCATCCAGATCTTGGCAACTGATCTTTCAGAGCTTGCCACTTGTACCCGGCGACCGTATTCTCACATGCACCACATCATATACGAGCAATTATCTGGGATTTATCGCAGCAGCCGAACGAACTGGCGCAACAATTGAAACGATACCTGCGCTTGAAAATGGTATTGCAAATGTTGACTGCTTCAAGGAGCTCATGGACCAACGTGTCAAAGTCGTAGCGGTCACCCACATGCCAACCAATAGTGGCCTCATCCAGCCTGTAGAATCCATCGGGGCGGCGATGAAGGGTTCTGACGCCATTTATATGGTCGATACAACTCAGAGCATCGGTCAGGTTCAAGTGAACGTAAATAACCTTAATTGCGACGTACTGGTGGGGACAAGCCGAAAATACCTACGAGGTCCGCGAGGCGTGGGATTTGCTTACGTCAGGAGGTCACTGGCAGAATCGATTCGGCCCATACTTCTCGACAGTCAGGGAGCAAAATGGACAGGGGAAAATTCCCTGAAGATGCAGGACGGCGCTATTCGATTTGAAACCGGCGAAAACCACCCTGCGCTCAGACTTGGATTACTCGCCGCCATGGATTATCATAATCGATTCTGCGGACCTGAAACGCAAGGTCGAATTCGGCACCTTGCAGAAACGATACGATTAATGCTCGCTGAATTGCCAGGCGTAACAGTGCGGGATCGAGGCGAAGAGAAAAGTGGAATTGTTACGTTTACGGTCACCGGGTGGAATAACTACAAGCTACGAGACACTCTGATCAAAAAGAAAATTAATATCAGCGTATCCCCTGCCGATTTCACCCTGCTCGACATGAAATCGCAAGGGCTTGAAAGTGTCGCGCGAGCATCTGTTCACTATTACAACACGGAGAACGAACTCATGCAATTGTGCGACACTCTACGAGATCTATTAAGGCTTGTTTGACGTCTTCTTCTTCTTTTTGTCCTTAGATTCCCGGTCCGTGGAGAGCTTGGCGTTTGGATCCATTAATAATGGAGGCTGAGCCGTGCCATTTGGATGGAATACTGAACGCGTTACAAGAAATGCATCCGCCGAAAAAACGTATCGGTTGGTACCTAGAGCTACGTCTGTAATACTGATTCCAAGAGAATGAACGCCACGGGTCAGCACAGCTCTGCCAAGATTGATCCAGTGGAACTGGTTTGCCAGATACGGGTCTCCTGCCGTGACACCTTCTGTCGACGATCGTAACTGGGAGTTATCCACATTCCAGCTAAATGGTGAATTTCCCGCCTGGCCGGCGGATACCGCAGCCCATATCGTGTAGGTGTCATCCGCTGGCACCATAAATCGATAGCTGGCAGAATGTCGGGCGGAACCATTACCGGCCTGTACATTGAGGTTGATGTACCCGCCACCACTGGCAGCAGAATTCTGGACAATTTCACCAAGAGAATGAAATTCCGGCCGCTCCGCTTCAATCCACGTATAAGGCAGGACCAGATTCACCAGCTTGTTCAAAGAATTGGTAGTTATAGTAAGCGCCATCTTAGGGTTGTTGTGAATCAACAGATCGGCAGCATTGTCATACTTGAATTTGTCGTCAGGTTGAAGCACCTTCATCTCTTCAGCTGCGGATACAAGTGTTCGAAGGGCCACAACGGCGTCCTCCACGGCTTCGAGGGGAAGTACGGTGTCGTCGATATTCTTGACAACTACTGGTGTATCGTCCATAACAAATTCAAGAGATTTCTTTTTCTCATCAATCTTTGCCTTTATCGGAAGACCATCAACTGTAAAGACGGTCGCCTTCTTTGCATCAGGAACAATGAGATGAGTCTTTCTAGCGCCAGTTAGTGACCAGATTACTGCCATGTCCCCGGTAGCTGATTTAAGCACGTAACCCGCATAGGAAGAGCCGAAATTCAATACAGTACCAACTGTCAGGCTCGGCATCCACCAGACACCACTCTTTCCAATAGGTCCAGGATGCACGATGCCTGCCGCCTCCTGAGGATATGGCAACGCATTGGGCCTGGTGTCCATTACGACTCCACGCCCAGATCTGTCCGCATATTCCTTAAGCCAATCAATTTGAATCGGAGCTTTCAACAATTGATAATTCTTAAAGGCATCCTCAGGCGGAGCCTGCAACGCGTACGTAAATATGCCCTTTGCGCCAATCTTCTTTAGCCAATCAAGATCGTAGAACATCGATTCTCGAGTGGCATACCCGAGACTCGACTTTGACGGCCCTGTCGTGTCCATTGTCTCTGAAACAAAACACCAGATAGGTTTTACCGACTCTTCTGCCTGACTATACACCGAATCGGCGCCGCTCGTTACAATCGCGGAACCACGACCATACGCGACCATACCAAGACCGTCAAAGCCGCCGGACCTAAGTTGATTGGTAAACATTCGGTGTTGTTGGGTTCGAGTGTAGATAACGGGAACATTCGCAATTTCGCGCTTTAAAAAGTCCGAAACAGAATTCATATAGTAGATCAGTGATTCGTTTCGACAATCACGCAGGTCGCTCCAGATTCGGTCTCCGCCGCGATAGTCATTTCGTTTGCCGGTGCCCATGTCCAGAAGGAACGGGACCCCGCGACCACTTGCCGAGAGCGGAATCATTCGGGAAGCCATCTTGAAATCGGTTATGTGCCTGTCACCAACGCCCCAGGCATTCATGAGGTCGTCAATATTGGTGTAGTGCGAAGTCAGATACGATTCCCAATCCAATCGGAATGCTGGGGAATCCGGAAAGACGTATTCCGTCTCACCTGTCATAGCTAATCTGCGAGTAAGCGGGTCCAGAAAGAAACGTAAACCATCTCCAAATTTCACTTTATGGAAAAGTGAAAAAATACGGTCTCGATATCGATCAAATCCGCTCCAAACGTCCGGTAAAGTTCCGTCTCGCGTACCGCGGATGATTTTGTGAGGATAAAGAATTGCAACAGTACCGCTGGCCTTAGTGTTCGCGAGCACAGTCGCTGCACCATCTCGGATTCGAACGGCACCCTCCGATTGAATCTGCGTCGCATCTGACCCGTCTACGCAGATATAGTATCCGCCGTCGGCATCCGCAACGTTCCAACTCAATTCAACGCCGTCACGAACTTCTTCCATTCGGTAGCTTGTTGGCTTTACGACGGTTCCAGTGAGGGGCGTGGTAATGCCCGTACCAAACGTGATTCCGTATCGAAAACCATCCTTGTCCAATTGCTCGATCAGACGCTGCCAGGCCGACACTGGAATGTCCACAGCAGACACAGTTGGATCAACGATAATGTCAATTACACCCTTGGCCTTAAGTGTTGACAGCGCTTCAACGTCTGTAGCCCAATCGGCTTCCGTTGGCTTCGCATTGAGACTGCGCGGAACAAACACACCCCCAATTGGAAGATATGGACTGCCATCCCAGACCAGAGAGTGGGCCGGGGAGATGGACCAGGTATGAACCTTGCCGAGGCTATCTTTGTAGGCGCCGACATTGGTACTAGACTTTGTCTGCGCAAAACTACGAGGGCAAACGGACAACCCAATGGCGAAGGCAGTTAGGCCAGCCAGATATATCTTCATATCAAAACTCATTCACTGGAGAAAAATAGACCACGGTAACCGTATCTTCCAGGCTAACCTCAGGTCCATAGATGCGTCGTAAAAGTTGAAGTACTTCTTCACGTGATCGGAATTCGGGATTCTCTTTACCAATGTCTCGTGGCGATAGGTCTGCCACCAGCTTCACTTCGGCACTGTCGATGATCGCCGTAAACAGCTTCTGCCGTCTACCAAATCGCTGTCCAACTGTAACCCAAACGAGAGTTCCAGATTCATACTTCGCACTCTTATCCCCCAGTCGAATGGTGGCAGACTTTCGACCATTTCGCAGGACTTCTTCGTATAGATCGGTGTAAAAATTGAGAGCAAGCATGTTGGGGAGGATTCCACTTTCCAGAGGATTTCAAAAGGCGTGCAGCAGGCGCTGCAACCTGAACAGTCTATCACACGGAGGGGCTTTCGTCAACTTTGCATTTCGCACTCTGAATGTGTTGAGGGCCCAATCCGCAGCATCCCCCAACTGCGTGGCACCCTCTGTTCCATAACTCACGGGCGACGATGGCAAACTCTTCAGGCGATGTGCAGTATTCCCACTTGCCACCAGACAT
Source organism: Chthonomonadales bacterium (assembly GCA_040004655.1). Lineage (GTDB taxonomy): Bacteria > Armatimonadota > Chthonomonadetes > Chthonomonadales > CAJBBX01 > JBDUAM01. Next base: position 4,177 of record JBDUAM010000163.1, read on the forward strand.
TGCCGGCGTTCCTGCGTTTGGTTTGATTATCAATGGCAGTCCAGTTGCGGTTGCAGCGACCTCAACGATTTCAAGGCAATCAGTTGTGCTCATGCAATTCACTCCGACTGCGCAGGCCCCTGCCCCTTCCAATTCCGCAAAAGATTGTTCGGGGGATTCGCCACCTGTTAATGCCCATCCATTTTCATTTCTCTGAAAGACAAGCGTGCATGCGGAGGGAATCCCTATAGTTTCGGCCGATTTGACCGCAACCACTGCGTGCGACAAATTCATATGAGTTTCTATGAGAATGCCATCGGCAAGTGCCTCCGATAGATATCCCACCTGCTCAATGTAAAGTTCTGAAAGATAATCCAAATCAACCCATTCGTGCGGAGAAGCAATCGGACCCACGCTCGCATAAACTGGAACCCTCTCGTTCGCTCCACGTCGACTGTAAACCACGCCGAGCCTGTTAATCCGGTCTATCTCCGTGTCAAGCTCAGCGCGTTCCAGGGCAAGCCGACTTCCCTGAAAGGTATTCGTGGAGATTGCGTCCGCGCCAGCTCGGACATATTCTTCAGCCAGGTTCTGAACCTGTTCCCCTTCAATAAGATTCCATATCTCGACGGGCAGGCTCTCGGGAGCGCCTCGACCGCGTAATTCTGCGCCCCAACAACCGTCCAGCAACACTCTTCCAGATTTCATCCAATTAAAACTCATGTTGCTATCTTTCGACAAGAGTTGCCTGGTTGCCTGCCAGAAGTTGTTATCAAGGCGCTTCCACCGTCTATAATAATAGTATCTTTATCGATTGGGGATCTCATGGCTCAATTTGTCAACATGCCGACTCTCGGCCAGAGTATGGAAGAAGGCAGCATCGTTCAATGGTTCATGAAAGAAGGCGATACCGTGTCGGTCGGTGACAAACTCGTCGAAATCATGTCGGACAAGGCAAATTTTGAAGTCGAAGCAGAAGTAGCCGGAACGCTTCTGAAGATTCTCCATGGTCCGGATTCATATGTTCCGGTCAACCAGCCAATCGCCATTATGGGCGCTTCGGGAGAAGATGTAAGTTCGCTTGCTGGCGATGGGAATACTCCCGCCACAGAAGCAACACCCATTACCACTACATCATCAGCCCCCGCCGTAAAGACACCAGTAGCCGGTTCATCTTCAAACGACTCGATCGCTTCATCACCTCGAGCGCGACGGTCAGCCGAAAACCTCGGAATTGCCATTGCCTCCCTCGCCGGACTGGGAACGGGAGTCGGTGGTCGAATTGTCGAAGCAGACGTTCTGGCTATCTCGGCCGAAGGACTGACGTCTGTACCGAAGATGACGCCCCTCGCGACGAGAATGGTTGACGATCTCGGAATCGATCCGGGAAGTCTCGCGCTTGGTCTCCCCGGCAGTCGAATTAACGCGAATGCTGTTCGCCAGCACGTTTCCCAAAACCTGGCACCTGCCCCTTACACAGGCGACCCTCGAATTGCGGAGACTATTCCATATCGAGGAATGCGCAAGATCATCGCGGAGAACGTCACCAAATCCAGAATGACCGCGCCGCACGTCACGCTGACATCCGAGGTCGACATGACTGACGCCGTTACTATGTACTCTGCGCTGGTGGCAGAGATCAAACACCGATACGGTGTAAAGATCACATACACCGACCTGATCGTCAAGGCAGTCGGCCGCGCCCTCATGGATCACCTCACCTGCAATGCCGCTCTATTGGGAGACTCCATTGTCCGATATTCCGACGCAAATATCGGTCTTGCCGTTGCGGCCGATTCTGGATTGGTGGTACCAGTGATCAAAGGTGTGAATGACCTGGCTCTGCATGAAGTCGCTCAACGAAGGATAGAATTGGTAGACAGGTGCCGCAAGGGCAAACAGTCCTCCGAAGATATATC
>JBDUAM010000592.1:0-1833 GCA_040004655.1 Chthonomonadales bacterium
TCGGCTGGAAGTCATGGTAGACAGGCTGAATCAGACCGCGCCCATAGGGTGAGTTCAGGATGGAATAGCGAAAGAAGATGCGGTTACGTTCGGACAAGTCATAATCCAGCCGGCCATCGCCTTGGCTCACACTCTGCCGATTACTACCAAGGTAGTAGAGGTTGTTGCTGATCCCAGGCAAATTTGCTACGCCAAATATCTTCGTGGCATTTATCTTCGCAGACGCAGGGTCCCACTGGCTCTGTGGAATCACGTTGTTCGGATACGGCATGGCACCCGTCACCTGGCCCGACTGACTGTCGAAGGTGCGCGTGTACGGGTTATACAACTGCCCGTAAGGATTACCAGCGTCATCGGCTGGTTGGGTGGAGTCATACAACTCTGAAAAATCGCCCTGAATCATCTTAGCCGTGGGAGCGGTGGTGTACTCAGGGTTACTCTGATTAAATTTTGTCCCTTGGTAGTCGGCAAAAAAGAAAAGCTTGTTTTTAAAGATCGGCCCACCGATGGCTCCCCCGAACTGGTTGTGATGAAATGGCGTCGCGCTCGTCGCAAAGTAATTGTGCGCATCCGTAGCGTTGTTGCGTAGAAACTCAAATATCGCGCCATGAAATCTATTCGTACCTGACTTGGTGACGATATTGATGACCGCGCTGCCTGAGAATCCGAACTCGGCATTATATTTTCCCGTGTAGACCTGCACCTCTTGAATCCCCTCAATCGGTGGTGTCAGGCCGATGTAGCCATTCTGTGGCTCCCGGTTAAAGATGCCTTCGATGTACACGCTGTTGGCATTGGCATCCACACCTCCCAGCGAAGCTAATTGCGGGCGTGTCTGTCCCACTGCCGAACCATTTTCATTCCCGTTGTTCCCATAGTTTCGACTCCCAACATCGTTGTTTGCGCCAGGCATCAGATTCAATTGGTAGAGTGGGTTTCTATCGATATTAGGAAGTGAATCCAGATCTTTATAGCTGAAAGTTTGCGAGAGTTCTGATGTCTCCGTTGCCACGGCAATCGGGTTGGCCTCTACCTGCACAACCTCTGACACTTTTCCCACCAGCAGTGGAACATTGACTCGAATATTGCCGCCCGCAGTTACATTAACTCCCGAGATGATGGACTTTTGAAATCCATCCTTCTCTGCCGCGACCGTATAAGTTCCGGGCAACAAGAAGTTCAACAGATAGTCACCATTCTGTGTGGTGTGGGTTTGAGTGACCACTCCGGTTCCGTCCTTAACGGCGCGCACACTCGCGTTGACGATGGCTGCCCCGGTTTTATCGGCAACGGTCCCGCTGATCTTTCCGGTGTTGATCTGCGCGAAAGCAAGTCGGGAACACACTAAAAGTGTCAAAACGCAAATGCGGCTAAGTTGTTTCAAAGATCACCTTCAAAGTAAAAGTATGGATTACGAGAGAGAACTATTCTGCAACAAGTACTTTGGTTAGCTTCCTAAGTTTGCTCAGATCAGAAGACTTCACGCCTGCATCGGTTACGACAAGATCGCAATGCTCCACCGGACAAAGCCTGTATACGGCTTCGTTGCCTAGCTTGCTGCTGTCGATCACTAGAATTTTTTCTTTACCCGCACGCAGAAAGGCTCGTGGCATCTCTGCGTCATAATTCATCACGCCTTTTTCAAAAGACAAGGCAGCCGCGCCGAAGAAGACCTTGTCGGCATGAACCCCATCCAACGCATCAATTACGGCGTTGCCGGCCAGGTCATGGCTACTGCGTCGATAAACGCCACCGGTGAGCCGCACCTGAACTCCCGGGCTGCCAGTCAACTCATCAAGCACGGCCAGAGACGGAGTAATTACAACGAGGTTG
>JBDUAM010000247.1:0-1833 GCA_040004655.1 Chthonomonadales bacterium
CCAAATGGAGTAATAGCTATTTTGAAAATCTTTTCGGATACGAATGGGAGCTGACCAAGAGCCCTGCGGGCGCCAACCAGTGGAAACCGAAAGATGGTGCAGGAGCAGGAACGGTGCCGGACGCACATGACCAATCCAGGCGACATACGCCGACGATGTTGACTTCGGACATCGCGTTGCGTGTAGATCCCGCGTATGAGAAGATTTCCAGGCACTTCTTTGAGAATCCAGCTGAGTTCGCAGACGCTTTTTCTCGGGCGTGGTTTAAGCTTACACATCGCGATATGGGACCAATTTGCCGCTACCTTGGACCCGAAGTGCCTGCAGAAGAGTTGATATGGCAAGACCCGATCCCGGCAGTGACGCATCCGATAATTAACAATGAAGACGTTTCGGATCTGAAGGCAGCTATTCTGAATTCAGGACTGTCTGTGCAGCAGCTTATATCTACTGCCTGGGCATCTGCTGCAACGTTTAGGGGTTCAGATAAAAGAGGGGGCGCTAATGGCGCACGGATTCGACAGGCCCCTCAGAAAGATTGGGAAGTCAACAACCCTGCGCAACTGTTCACGGTGTTGAATACGTTTGAGGGCATAAAGAAGGAATTCAACAACGCCCAATCAGGTGGTAAAGCGGTGTCACTGGCAGATTTGATCGTGCTTGGTGGATGTATTGGCGTTGAATCTGCGGCAAAAAATGCCGGTTATGACGTCAACGTTCCATTCACACCGGGGCGTGGTGATACATCGCAAGACCAAACCGATGTGGAATCCTTTGCTGTTCTCGAACCAGTTGCGGACGGTTTTCGCAACTACCTTAAGGGCAACCAGATTGCCACTGCCGAAGAGATGCTAATCGATAGGGCGCAACTTATGACGCTCACTGCTCCCGAACTCACAGTACTCATTGGTGGGCTGCGCGTTCTCGGAACCAATTTCGATCAATCGAGAAGAGGGATGCTCACAAATCGTCCCGGATCGTTAACCAATGACTTCTTCGTAAATCTCCTAGACTTTGGAACGAAGTGGAACGCAGCAGGGGACACATTTGAAGGTCGAGATCGAGCAACTGGCGACCTAAAATGGACTGGCAGTCGTGTAGACTTGATCTTTGGTTCAAACTCGGAGCTGCGAGCCGTTGCAGAAGTCTACGGGTGTGAAGATTCTGAACCTAAGTTCGTTCAAGACTTTGTGGCCGCATGGGCAAAGGTAATGAACCTGGATCGTTTCGACCTCAAATAGTCACAAAACAAACGCAAAAGCCCTGTGCAGTATCATTTGCACAGGGCTTTTTATCGCTTAATTAGATTATCATTTCGGCAATACCGATGCCCCACCTACTATCGGAATTTGTAGTCTGGTCGCATCCAGGTCGACTGTTAACTTTGTACCCGCCTTGGGCCATAGCGTGAAATCTCGGTCGCTGGAGAGGATCATCAATGCGATTCGTTTGCCGGCTGGAACAATTCGATCCGTAGGCTCGAGGTCGAACGTCAGTGTTACAAATTCGCCGGGTTTCAACGGTTCGCCGGCTTGCATAGAATGGTAATCGCCGCCCTTTGTCAACGATTTCGCATTCTGTGGGTCTGCCCAGCCACGGGTGATCAGGTTGGCTGTCCCAACAGGTCCTTCAAACCACGGCAATTGGACCAGATATACTGACAGATTTGCGGCAGGCGCATTCGAGGCAATTCGAATGGTTATTTGTGCCGTTCCAGAAATGTGAACTGGTTGTTTCAGTTCGGGAGTTGCATAGATCAGCCTGTTAGGTGATTCGGCAGCCAATGCAAGCGAGGGAGCATTATAGGCAACATCGTCAATGAAATCTTCGTGT
>JBDUAM010000211.1:0-1831 GCA_040004655.1 Chthonomonadales bacterium
CTGCTCGCAAACCTACATTTGGCACTATTGCGGTAGCCGAACGAGGACAATCAAACCGCTTTATCGTGCAGACAATTCTGCCGAAACCGGTGAAAATTCCAAATCATCTGATTGTTGTTCTGGACGGTTCACAAGATGTGAAAAGTGATTTGGCTGACATCAAAGAAGGGCTGGCTGCATTGCCGTCCAACGTCACTAGTTCGTTGATCGTCGCCAGTGATTCAACACCGAGACTGCAAGAGTTGCAGTCGCTTTCATCAGGGTTGCCAAAGCTCAGTCAAGGTGATTTTGATGGTGGGCAAGATAACTTGCAAGCAGTGGTCAAAGCTGCGAGCACTGCCGGTGAAACAAAAGATGGAGCTGTTCTCTGGATCCATGGACCTCAACCAACACTGAACAAAGAACTGTATGTGATGGCACCGTACACACAGACACCTTCATTCTATGAACTGTCTTTGGACAACAGCGTTACTGATGGAAACGAGTTCTTCAAAAATCACCGAGAAATTGGACCTTTCGCTGCTGTGCCGCGGAACGGTTCGATCAAGCATGACTTGAGGCGTTTCGTGTCCAAGTGGCAGCCAAATGGACACGAATACGTCGTCAAACTCGAGGAGCAAAAGGCTATTCCCGAAAAGGCTACGGTTGGCACCGCCCAGCAGGCCTCCGAGTTGAGCAGTCTAAATGCAAAGGAGCAATCGCAGTCGTTGATCGCTCGTGGTGACTATCGCCATGCAACTGCAATTGCGGTCAAGCACCAACTTGTCACGCCTGTTAGTTCTGCTGTAGTGCTGGGTCACGATCAGAACAACGACGGCTACATGTCGCAATCGGGCACTCCCGCTCGTTCGGATGCGTTCCAAGCGACCGCTGCTCCAGAACTTGCTGGTGCCACAAATGCAACAACGAGTTCAGAAGCGACCTCGCTCATGATTGCTCAGGGTAGTGTGGGTATGGGTGTGCAACCTAATGATCCGACCTTCGTCACCGGAGTCAACACTGCAGGTACCGTACGCGTCAACAATCTCGCCAACTTGGAATCACTCTTGAATATCATCGCCAACTTCTGTGAGTTGAGCGGTATTTTCTTCGGTGGCACCTTGATCGTACAAGCATTCCTTTTCAAAGGAGCTGCTGGCAAGTGGTTCGGTATGAAAGGCGTACCTACTGCTTGGATGGTGGCAACAGGAATGATCATAATTATCGGTGGACTTGCGGTTCCCGGTACGATCAATTGGTTGTTAGCTTCAGCCAGAGATGCGAACTTGTTCTCCTGAAAGTAAACCCTAGGGTTAGACAAAAGCGCTCCGCAAGGGGCGCTTTCGTTGTTATCGGAGTTTTTAAGAGTTGCCGTTACTTCTTCAGTTTGCATTGCATGACTCCAGTGCTGGTATCACCTGCTCCGTAATACAAATTGAGCTTATCGCCATTTTGAATCAGTCCCTCTACGAAGACGACGTTGGGTACTTGTCCTTCGACTTCCCACTTCTTCTCCGGCACGAAGAACGGTTTATCGGAGCGACTGATCACTTTGGTCGGATCCTTCTTGTCGAATAAAACCCATCCTGTGCGGTAGACAAGTTTGTCGTCGGCGCCGTTATAGATCAGGAGAATACCGTCCTCGGTTAGAAGCGGCGCAGGACCGGGCTCGACCACTTTCGAATCGAACATTCCAGGCCGCTTGGGCAGAACTGGAAGTTTTGTCGCGTCCTGCCAATGTTTTAAATCAGCGGAGGATGCGACACCCATCTGATCTGCACCATCGGCGGTGCCAAGATAATACATCCAGTATTTGCCATTTACTTTGGTGGTCAGAATAGCGCCTGATTTA
>JBDUAM010000134.1:0-6028 GCA_040004655.1 Chthonomonadales bacterium
TCACACCATTCCGCCCCTACCCGACTTCGGTCAGGCAGGGGCGGTTTTTTATTTGATTCCTGGATGTGCGGATATAATATGGTTAGTGCCGTAAGCGCCTCAAGCAGAAAGGATAACAAGATGAACAGAATTCAGAAGACCATGGTTTTGACGGGCGTAATCTGTGTGACGGCTGGAGTTGTTGCTGGAGCCCAGCTCGGCTCTATCATAAAAGGTGGAGCTGTTGCATTGGCAGTAGACAAATTTGGACCGGACATCAACAAGGGAATCAACAGCCTCTACGGTGAGCACAACACCAGACTGCTGGATGAAACTAAAGTGGTCCCGATCATCTCCCTCGGCGACAGCGGATACATCGGTGCTGTTCAGGTGAGCGGACCGGCATCGGCGGTACATAAAGTGAAGGCCGTTGTGCAGCTTGAGGGCCGGTTCAACGTGCCGGTGGTAAAAGGAATACGCCTGCGCGGACTGGTGCCGGTAGCAAGTAAGAGCGCCTCCAGGTCCATTGAGCGAGTGCCGGGGGTTGGCGTAAGCGCCATCGTCGATATCAAACTCTGACAATAGGTATGCCCAAAAATGAGGGCCAGAATTGGCCCCCATTTTTTATGGTGCGTTTGTTCCCTTGCGGCCGTATCGGTCATCCAGCCGGACCACATCTTCGAGGTGTGGCGTGGATACCTCCAGCACGTCTGAATCTTCAATCCCCTCAATGGTGTGAATAAGCCCGGGAGTATTTCGCCACTGGAATCCGGCGGAAATTTCGGTCTCTTCCAGCGTATCGACGGTCTTGCCCCGCACCAGCAGCAGCTTGCCACTTTGCAGGTAGCTAGTCTCATCCTTCAGGTCATGATATTGCAGCGAGAGTCGCCCACCCTTGTTTACGTGGATTATCTTGCCGACATACTGGTCGGTCCACGCATACCAGATTTCGTAACCCCACGGCTTTTCAATGCGAACCGGCAGATCCTCCGGCTTAATATCGAGCATATAGTGTTCCAACTTTCGTGTTGTGATCAATAAGAATTGGCCCTCCCGACTTCCGCGGAAGCGTCATACAATCTATTTAAGGAACCGGTTCAGCCACTCCAGATTGGTCTTAAGTCTATGTACGCGCAGGTCGGGTGGACCGTTTCGACTCAACCCGTGGCTCGATTCGGCCGGGTAACGCACAAACTCGACAGTCTTTCTTCGCATCCTGAGGGCGGCAAACAATTCCTCCGCCTGACTTATGGGACAACGCAGGTCTCCGTCAGAGTGAACAAGAAGTAGCGGCGTCTCGATGTTCTCAGCGAACGCCAGTGGAGAGCAGCGCCAGAGGTCCGCCGGATCGCTCCAGGAGTTGCCCTTCCACGCGGTGCCATGCTGCCATGGGAAATCGACCGTACCAGAGAAACTGTGCAGATTATTCACCAGCCTATCCGCAATGGCGCATTTAAATCGATTGGTGTGCCCAACGGCCCAAGCTGTCATGTAACCGCCGTAGGAACCGCCCATAATGGCCGTGCGGGTGGAGTCTACAAATGGTAGGCTGTCTGCGAAATCGGCGAATCGCTGAACATCCATCCAGTCGAGCTCGCCCCAGTTGCCATGGATAGCCGCAAGGTGCTTTTCGCCGTAGCCGAGGCTGTCGCGCGGATTGCCAAATACGACAGCATAACCCTTGGCCGCGAGCATTTGCAGCTCGTGAAACGGTGCGGCGAGCCCCCCATACTGCGCAGCCGGACCCCCGTGAACGTAGAGAATTGCAGGATAGTTTTTGGATGGGTCAAAGTTGGCTGGTCGCAGGTACCATCCCTTAACTGGCCAACCATCCGGGGACTCGACGGCAAACGGCGTCGGTTCCTGCATTTCAATCTCTGAAAGAATGGCTTTGTTTGATTCGGACTCGCACTTCCACTCGCCACAGGATGCTGATCCAACAAATACATCAGACGGTTTCAGGGAGGTGCTGAGTTGAACGGCAAACATGTCCCCATTCGCGCTCATGCTGAACGACCCGAGTTCCTGATTCAAGGGTGTGAGGGGGATCAAATCGCCGCCCGAAGCGCTCATTTTGCAGAGGCGAGTGTCGCCATTCACACTGACCGGGAAGTAGAGCGTCTGGCTATCTGGCGACCACTGCAGGTGCGATCCGCCACCTACATCGTGGAGATCGGCGAGGGTGTCGTAACCGACCGATTTGTCCAGCGAACCCGTGAGATCGACGGTTTCTGACGAGCCATCAAGCGGAGCGACCAGCACGCGATTATTCCAGCGCGACCACGATTCGGCTGGGTCCGTATGACCAGTCCAGGCAATTCTTGTACCGTCAGGCGACCAGGCAAAATGATTCTTTGGGCCATCTGGAATGTTTAATCGGGTGAGTTCGGAGCCATCAACTGCGACCGTGTAGATGCCTTCGTATCCTGGCTCAAGATCGTCATTCTCGCGCAGGTTGGCGGCAAATGCAACCTTCTTACTGCACGGCGACCAGCTGATACCGTGTAGGTGACTCTCCTCACTGGTTAGCTGTCGGTGGTCACCCGTGGAGACATCGACAATAAAAAGCTGCTGGTAAGCGCCGTCCCAATAGCCAACCGCATCGAGCCGATAGAAGAGTTTGTCATGATGCCGAACGGGGCTACTGAGGCCGTTCTCTTTGCGTTCATCGGCTGCTTTGGTGGTGTAATCTGTAGGCGTCTGACGGAAGAAGACGGCGATCGATTTGCCGTCAGGCGACCAGGCGATCTCATCAATCCCACCATCCGGGAAGGAGGTGAGTTTGGTCGCTTCTCCGCCGTTCGTAGAGATCAGGTAGACCTGGCTGCCCGGTTTGTTTCGGTTGCTGGTAAACGCGATCTGGCTGCCATCTGGCGACCAGCGTGGGGAGGTGTCGGACCAACCGTCGCCAGTGAATGGTATCGACGTGGTATCGGTGGCCATCCACAATCGGGTCAGGTATTTGTTCTTCTCGGCATCAATCCGCTTTACTACGTAGACCACACGGCTGCCATCTGGCGATATCTGCACATCACTCACCAGATTGAAGCGCAACAGATCTTCTATTTCTACAGTTCTTTGAGCCAATGTATCCTCCTTAAGATTAGCTGTCGTTGGGGCCGCCAAGGGCCTGTTTGTACTCTTGCATCTTTCCTGCACGATCCGGCGAATCCATCGCTGTGGAGATGATGGTAATGCCCTCAGCCCCTGCTAAGAGGCAATTCGCTGCCTGATTCATCGGTACATCCGCGCCCGCCAATACGGGTATTAGAGATTCAGTCGCATATCTTTTCAACGTCGCAAGCGCCGAATTGGCATCGCTCCAGTCGAGGCAGACGAGAACGTAGTCCGCACCGTACTCTTTGGCAGTTGATATCTCATCAAGCGATTTGGCGGTGTATCCAATCAGAGCGTCTTCGCCGAGCCGCTCCCGGGCTTGCTGAACCAGCTGGATATCCCCATGCAGATGCACACCGGTCGCACCGATTGCTTCGGCAAGATCAACGCCCTCTGCAATGACATATGCCGCGCGACCCCGTATGCCATCCGCAACAAACTCTGCGACGGTTTTTCGAGGGACCTTCGGCAGGTCGTATTCCTGAAGAATAACGAGATCGACCCCGCCAGTTACCGCCGGAGCGAGAGCCTGCCCGAGAGTCCATGTCGGCGGCAACAGAGTTCGGTCCGTCAGAACAGCGAGGCAGGGATTATGCAGGGAATATGGCACACGTAGGCTTTCGGGCAACAGATTTGGTTACTCTCTATTTTACCTGTTGGCAAGAATTCGGCGTGCCGGATGTTGCTCAGTTTCCGATCAGGTTGCGGGTATCCGGTAGAATAGATTCATTGCGGATTAGAATTGTGCGGAGACGGGGTTATCAGCTCGACAGGCGCTATTCATAATGGACAGAAAATTCTCCTTGTAACGAAGTTTCGTTACCTGGGGGACACCATTGTCGCAACCCCCGTTTTTCGGCGATTGCGAGAGGCGTTGCCGGATAGCGTGATCACACTTCTCGCCGGGCCTGCGATTCCCATGCTGTTGCAGGGCAACAAGTACCTGACCGATATTTGGGGATTTGACCCGAAGAATCCGGGCGGATTTCGGGGCAACAAGAATCTGGTTACACGCATTAAGACGCACCGATTTGACGCCGTGATTCTGCTCAATCGATCGCTGCAATCGGCGATTATCGCGCAAGCAGCCGGAATACCTATTCGAATTGGGCACGACACGGAATTCCGCGGGCCGCTGTTGACTCACAAAGTGAAGTATGATTGGAATAAGCAGGACGTAGAATGCAGCTTCGATCTCCTGCGCGCAGTTGATATTCCAGGATACATATGTCTCCCTAAATTGAATGTTACCGAGGAAGAGCAAGAATCGGCGCGCGACCTGTTAATGGCAAAGGGTTGGTCCGGAAAGCCGATCATCTGCATTCAACCCGGCGCCAATGATCCGTTGATTCGGGAGTGGGGAGCGGATCGTTACGCTAGAACGGGCGACATTCTGGCCGCCGAACTCGGGATGCAGGTGGTGATTACCGGCAGCGGCGAAGAGCTGGGGTCGGCAAAGCGAACTGCTCAAGCGATGAAGTCCGGGCCAATTCTGATGGCAGGTGAGACTAATCTTCGGCAGGCGCTTGGGTTGATCTCCATCGCGAGCCTCTGGGTGGGAAATGATGGCGGAATGCTGCATGCCGCGACTGCGCTTGGTACACCATCTGTAGGAATATTTGGTCCGACCAAGGCTCGTCGCTGGGGATATGATCACGCGAAGCATAAGTCCGTGACGCACATTCCAGGCAGGCCGGTGCCGAAAGCCAAAGCGAAAGCCGCCGCGGCGATTCGAACCGCCCTCGACGCAATTACCGTTGAGGAAGTGGTTGCTGCAGCGTATGAAGTTTTGAGAACTGATCGGAGCGAATAGTTGAGCAATACGAGAGTCATCTGTGTGATCCCCGCGCGGTTGGCGGCGACCCGTCTGCCGGATAAACCTCTGGCGGATATCTGCGGTAAGCCGATGATACAGCACGTGTGGGAGCGCGCCATGCAGGCGACCTGTGTAGAATCAGTAGTCGTAGCCACTCCAGATCAGGCAATCATCGAAGCGGTGCTGGCATTTGGCGGGCATGCCGTTCTCACCTCTGACAAACATCGCTCCGGCACCGACCGACTCGCTGAGGTTGCAGAAGGCAGAACCGAAGGCATTTTTGTGAATGTACAGGGGGACGAACCGCTTATTGATCCGGCGTCAATCGATCTGGCGGTTGGTCCACTACTGCGCGAATCCGACCTTCAGATGACTTCGCTCATGTGCGCCTGCCCTGCGGAGGAGCAGAACAATCCGGCTACCGTGAAGGTCGTGTGCGACCTCGCCGGCAACGCGCTCTATTTCTCCCGCAGCCTCATGCCATTTCCCCGCAACGCGGATGGCGGCGTAGGGGTCTTTCAACATATCGGGCTCTACGCTTACCGGCGTGAGTTTCTGCTGCGATTTGCTGCCATGCCGCCAGGTAAGTTGGAGTTGACAGAGTCGCTGGAGCAGCTCCGCGTGTTGGAGAATGGCGTGAAGATTCGAATGGCCGAGGTGGACCGCTCACCTCTCTCGGTCGACACCCCTGAGGACCTCGAACGGGTCCGCGCGATCATCAAGGCAGGTTAAGATGCGAATTCGAATACCCACCGCTACTGCAATTCTATTCGTACTCACGGTTTTCGGGGTAACACCGAAGGCACGTGCTGAGGCGGCGAATCCCCTTTTGAAAGTCCGGCTGGTCCAGGCATTTTCTGGTCGAACGGCCGTGGCTGTGACCGCGGAGAAACCCATCAAGGTGCAGGTTGGTGAGAAGTCCGGGCGTAAGATCGGCGCGACCAAAGAGATTGTGGTGAAAGCAGTTGGGGATCGCGTGAAGGTGATATGGACAGATCCGGACGAGGATCCAACAGAGGCCGCTTCCGTCACGTTTTTGCCGACTACTGCCGACGACCCGCTCGCCTTCCGCAAGCCGAGCGCCAACGAGGAGCCTTCTCCGCCCTCCACCCGTAC